>JAUPLM010000108.1 GCA_030836965.1 Thermodesulfobacteriota bacterium
CTCAGCCTTTCTCCTGAGAAGATAAAGATAATAGATAAAAAAATACGCGAGGTTCTTTCCTGAAATAAATATCCGTATCAATCAGTCTTTTTTCCAGACAGCATTTTCCTGGTCTTTTTTGCTCTTCTGCGTTTTCGCCTTGCAATATATTCGGGATACAGATCCGGATAAAATCTTTTCCATCGCTTATGGAGCCAGAGCCACTGATCCGGATATTTTCGCACGGCTTTTTCAATTTCATCGGTCATGGCCTGCGTGTTGGTCTTCAAATCATCCCGCAAAGACTTACTCCTCACCAATTGAACAGGCGGCTCTATAATGATCGTAAGTTTCTGGTCTTCTTCTCTTATACAGAAAACAGGAAGTACAGGACTTTTACATCTCAAGGCAAGCATTGCCGCAGCCGGTGTAACCGTGACTTTCCTGCCGTAAAATAAGAGTTCCAACCCTTCCGATTTTTTTGTGCCCTGATCGATGAGCAAGGCAAGAATTTTTCCGCTCCGGAGCGTATGAGTCATCTCAGGCAGAGCGCCTTCCTTATCAATTACCGAATTCCCGAAACGAGATCTGAGTTTTATCATCCGTTTATTGACAATCCCCGCTTCAATATTCCTTGCAACAACCGTTACGGGATATCCGAAATAACACGGAGCAAACAAAGATGCCGCCTCCCAGTTCCCAAGATGAGCTGAAATGATTATAACGCCTTTTCCACCCTTAACCGCATCAATCAGATGCTCTTCTCCCCTTATCCTGATATTCCGGAGAAAATGTTCTTTTGAAAAGAAAAACATCTGGAGAATCTCTAAAATCGTAATTCCAAGATTCCGGAAAACTCTTACTGAAACCCTGCATATTTCCTCATCCGCCCATTCGGGATATGCAAATTTCAGATTTCTCGTTACAATCCGCCTGTGAGGCATATCAAGATAATATATAAGCATACCCAGAATTTTGCCCAAAAAACAGAGAATATTTTTGGGGACAGCGGCAACCAGATTCATTTTATAACCTTCCTCCAGGCTCTTCTCTTTCACTTCCGTTTCCATTCCGGCTATATCATTATGGCAGGATTCAGCCTCAATATCACAGCCGCCTGCTTTTAGTCTATATCTGCGATTAAAAGCAGATATATTTAATATTTATTTATGAAGCCGTCAATTAATCGATTTGGCATTTGATTATCTGCCTGATACAGGATAATTATTCAGCAGAACTTAAGAATTTTAATCATTTACATTCGCCGTGTCGAAGTATGGTGTCACAGGAGATAGAATGGAAAAATCAACATCTTTCAATTCCGGCAGTCTTATCATAGAGGGCCTCCTTGAAAGGATTCCCGGCGACAGGGGTGTCGTAGTAACCCATCCGCACCCTCTCTATGGAGGGAATATGTTCAATCCCGTCGTAAAGGCCGTTTCAAACGCATACAGGGATAAAGGATATTCAACTTTAAGGATAAATTTCAGGGGAGTCGGGGCGAGCGGCGGAAAATATGAAAACGGAGCCGGCGAACAGGAGGATGTGATTTCGGCCATATCATATATGAAAAAACTTGGAATAAGCAGTATAGATCTGGCCGGCTATTCATTTGGAACTTACGTTAATATCGGAGCCTTAAAAAACTGCCTCCCTGTTCAGAAAATGATAATGGTATCTCCGCCGGTTGCCTTTATGGAGTTCGGCCTCCCTTCACCTTTAACCTGCTTAAAACTAGTTATAACCGGAAGCCGCGATGAAATCGCTCCGGCAGAATCGGTCAAAAAATATCTTTTACAGTGGAATCCGGAAGCCTCGCTTGAAGTAATCGAGGGCGCCGATCATTTTTACACGGGTTATCTGAAAAATCTGGAAGAGATTTTGTCTCAGCATATATAGGTTTGCATCAGGCATTTTTTCACCCGTTGCCTGAAAACATGAACCGTTTTTTTATTGCCGAATCCTTATGATTAATCTATTAGGTAAAACCCTATGCTTACGAAAGCGATAAGAAACGAGATACAAAGGGAGATTTGATTTTGCTCGGTACAATAGTTAACACTTTAGCAATTATTGCAGGGTGTCTTGCAGGCATCCTGTTAAAGGGGGGGATCCCTCAGAAATATAATGAAACGGTCATGCATTCAATAGCGCTTGCGGTAATCCTGATCGGCGTTAAGGGCGCTTTGAAATCAGACGATATTCTGCTTGTTATAATCAGCCTTGCAACAGGAAGTGTTATAGGCGAATTTATGAAGATCGAGGATAAAATCGAAGCTCTCGGGAATTTTCTGCAAAAAATGTTTTCAGGAGCCGGTGACGGAATATCAAAGGGATTCGTCACATCGAGCCTTCTTTTCTGTGTCGGATCTATGGCCATCGTCGGATCACTCGAAAGCGGACTTACCGGAAACCACCAGACCCTGTTCGCAAAGTCGATGCTGGACGGAATAGGTTCAATAATACTGACCTCGACACTCGGTGTAGGGGTTTTTTTCTCTGCCGCATCTGTTTTATTATACCAGGGAGCCATAACCCTTACCGCCTCCTATGCGAAACAGTTCCTCGTTCCCGAGGTAATAAGCCAGATGTCTTCAACCGGCGGACTTCTGATTGCGGCCATAGGAATCAACATGCTTGAAATAAAACGGTTAAAGGTCGGGAACATGCTTCCCGCGATATTTATACCCCTTTTATATTACATTGTTAAATCAGTCCTTTTAAGGTGATAATAGCAGGGTAAAGAGGTCAAGGATTCAAGGATTCGAGGGTTCAAGGATTCAAGGGTTCAAGGGTTCAAGCGAAAAACATCATGTTAATCCTGTAAATCCTGTCAAATATTTTTTTAAGAGGAACAAATAAAACATGCATTATGAAGGCAACATAATACGTCCCCCGAGCGAAGCCGACAGTATCCTTCTTCAGATAACAGTCGGATGTTCCCGGAACAAGTGCACCTTCTGCGGCACATACACAGGCGAGCGCTTCCGGATCAAATCCGATTCAATCATAATGGAGGATATCGCTTTTGCGGCAACTTATTGCAGGCGCCAGCGCAGGGTTTTCCTGTGCGACGGCGACGCTCTCATAATTCCGCAGAAGAGGCTTATCAACATTCTCTCCGAAATCAAAAAACAACTCCCCTGGGTGACAAGGGTCGGACTCTATGCCAATGCCAAGAGCCTTGATTTAAAGACGCCGGATGAACTGAAAGAATTAAAGGCGCACGGAGTAGGCATTGCATACATGGGACTTGAAACAGGCGATGATGTGACCCTTAAAAACATAAACAAGGGGGCTTCTTCCGGACAAATGATAAAGATGGGCAGAAAAGCAAAGGAGGCCGGGATCAAGCTTTCAATAACAGTTCTTCTCGGAATTGCCGGCAGAGAGCGCTCCATCATTCACGCAGAAGAAACAGGAAGAGTTCTTTCCGCGATAGATCCGGAATATGTCGGCGCTCTGAGCCTTATGCTTATACCCGGCACCCCTTTGTATAATGATTATAAAGAAGGCAAATTTACCCTCATAGAACCGGATGAGATGTTAAAGGAGCTGCGCGTCATGATAAATGCCACCAATCTGACAAAGGGCCAGTTCCATGCCAACCATGCCTCGAACTATCTTCCGATAAAGGCGAGGCTCCCGAAGGATAAAGAGGCAACCATAAAACTTATCGACATGGCTCTTGCCGGCAAAGTATCATTAAAACCCGAATGGCTCAGAGCTTTATAGATTTTCACGGACCCATATAGTCCTAACTCAAATGGCAAAATAAAAAGTCATATGCGAACGGATTTGAGATTTTTGGGAAATAGCTTTTTAAAGAACTTAGCGTTAAAAATCGCAAGCTGTTTGAGGGCGTTAGCCCGAGTTCTTGCGATTTAGCAAAGTGATTTAAAAATCCCCAAAAAGCTCATTGAGAGAGCATATTCAGACTTTTTACGGGGCCATCAAAATTATTGCATCTGGTTTAAAATAAGTGTAACAAGCCGGAAAAAACAGGCTATATAATATAAAAAAGCAAACATAAATTATTCATAGGAGAATACAATCTATGGGCGGGGATATTACTGAAGGCACTAATAATACCGATCTTCTTTGCATAAACACGATTCGCTCGCTTTCCATGGACGCGGTCCAGAAGGCAAATTCAGGGCATCCCGGAGCTCCCATGGGTCTTGCTCCTGCGGCATACACACTTTGGACACGCATCCTGAAGCACAACCCGGCGAATCCGGGCTGGTTTAACAGGGACAGATTCATATTGTCAGGCGGTCATGCATCCATGCTTTTATACAGCATGCTTTACCTTACCGGATACGAACTGTCGCTAGATGATATAAAGAATTTCAGACAGTGGGGCAGCAAAACTCCCGGGCATCCGGAATACAGGCACACACCCGGAGTTGAAACAACAACAGGCCCGCTCGGGCAGGGATTCGCAAACGGAGTCGGAATGGCAATGGCGGAAAGGCACCTTGCCGCATGTTATAATAAGAAGGATCATGAAATAATCGACCATCATACTTTTATTGTCTGCGGCGACGGC
>JAUPLM010000109.1 GCA_030836965.1 Thermodesulfobacteriota bacterium
ACGGCGGGAGCTTCTATTTCTATCCGTTTTTCATCGAGGATATTGACATGTTCAATCATTATTACCGCGTTTGTATCTTTTGGAAGCACGTGCCCGGTATTGAGAAAAAAAGCATCCCTGTCTACAATAAGCTGTTTCGGCTGCGTCTCGCCTGCCCCGAAAGTATTTTCGGCTTTTACGGCTATGCCGTCCATTGCCGCTGAATGAAAATTGGGGGACGAAAGCCTTGCGCTGACGGCTTCAGCTGTAACCCGGCCGATGGCATCCGGAACCGGAACTGTTTCGCCCGGAAGGGTTGTAACATGAGAAAATCCTGTAAAGAGAATCTCCCTGGCCTCTTTGAGGGTCTTCATTTTCAAATAGACATTGCGTGTGCTCATCATGAACTCCTAATAAATATTAATCTAATCAGTCATATTTGACGGACTCGTATAAAAGTCCAAATATGCTCTCTTAACCCCGATAAATGGGATAAGTAAGTCAACGAAATTGTTTCCTGCCCGAAATACGCAGGAAACAATTTCTAACTTACTAATGAGCTTTTTGGGGATTTTAAAATCACTTCGCTAAATCACAAGAACTCTCCGCCTACGGCGGATCAAACAGCTTGTGATTTTTAACGCTCAGTAATTTAAAAATCTGTTTCCCAAAAATCTCAAATCCGTTCGCATATGACTTTTTACGAGTCTTTCATATTTCACATCGGAAAGACCCTTACCTGAGTCCCTTTTTCAATGCCTTCCACATTCTTTCCTATCTCTATCAATCCGTCCGCTTTGATCATTGTATTTATAAGCCCGGATTTCCCCAGGATCGGTTCCGCCCATAGAATGCCATCTTTTTCGGTTAACCTGACTCTGATATACTCCGTTCTGCCCTGGGCTGAAGATACATTTCTTGTGAGGCACGCCGAAAGGGTAAACCGGTTTTTCTGCTCCGGCAGGAAGCCGCTTATCTTTTCGATAAAAGGTATTACTACTGCTGTGAAAACTATCATGGCGGAAACAACATGTCCGGGAAGTCCCCACACGGGCTTATTGCCCGATCTTGAAAGAATAGTAGGTTTTCCGGGACTGATTGATATGCCATGGACAATGATTTCAGAGTCGGGAAGAGCGGAGAGAACCTCAATTGTAAAATCGCGGTTTCCCACGGAACTTCCTCCCGATATCAGAACCATGTCTGAGGCCAGCAATGCTTCCCGGCATTTTTCCAGAAGATTTTTATAATCATCCTTTACGATTCCGAAGGTCAAAGGTATGCCTCCGGCCCCGATTATCTGACTTGAGAGGCTGAATGTGTTGATATCCCGTATCTGTCCCGGATGCGGTGTTTCAGAAACAGGCACAACCTCGTCTCCTGTTGAAATTATACCTATAACAGGTTTTTTAAAAACCCTTGTTTTTTCTTTCCCGAAAGCTGCAAGCAGGCCTGTTTCCTGCGGCCGTATTTTTTGCCCGGGATGAAGCACAATATTTCCTTCGGTAAAATCCTCTCCCTTCTCAATCACGTTCTGTCCGGGCGCGGTGCTCTTGTATGCCTCGATCGTTTTTTCATCGAGAATTTCGGTATGCTCAATCATTACAACAGAGTCCGTTCCATTGGGAAGCATGCCTCCGGTCGATATTCTGGCGGCTTCTCCCTGATCAACCGAAAAGGAAGGGGATTCACCCATTGCTATCGAGCCGACAAGATTAAGATACGCCGGGTTTTCTTCGGATGCGCCGAAAGTTGACGAGGCGCGTACGGCGTATCCATCCATTGTTGAGCGGGAAAATCCGGGCAGATCAATGTCGGCAATAATCTCTTCCGCGAGAATCCGGCCGGGTGTCTTTTCAAGAAAAACCAGCTCTGTTCCGACAACCGGAAACATAGAGGTATATTCAAGAACTTTTTCCAGATCGGTAACTTTAAAAAAATCCTTCATTTTTATTCCTGACTTTATGAGATTTACGGCATTTCACATACCATTTTATACTAATATTTATGCCTGTAAAATGTCAAAACAATAGGGGTGTATCAATCCTTGACTTGCATTAATAATGCAAAGGTGTATAATTCTCCAAATTAAATCAAACTTTTCAATTATTTTCTACAGCTATAAAGAGGAAAAGATGACAGATGAACAAGCGCTTCCTGAAACGGAATCTACGCAACGCGCCGAAAAGCCAAACTTTCTGACAAATGTCAGATTCGATGAGTTCCAAATGCCGCCCGAAGTCCAGATGGGAATTAAGGATGCCGGATTTACTTTTTGTACCCCGATACAGGCGCGTGTTCTCCCGTTATCGCTTAAAGGGCAGGATGTTGCGGGCCAGGCTCAGACGGGAACAGGAAAAACAGCGGCATTTCTGGCAACCGTTGCTTCACGTATCCTTTCATTCAGCGACAGGATGCCTGGTTTGCCGGCGGCACTTATTGTCGCTCCTACAAGAGAGTTGGCTCAGCAGATCCAGGAAGAGGCGGAGGTGCTTTGCAGGCATACCGGTTTAAAGATTGTGCAGGTCGTGGGGGGGATCGATTACCAGAAGCAGGCCGACATACTTCGCGGAGGAGTCGATATTGTCGTATGCACTCCCGGAAGGATTATTGATTATTTCAAACAGGGGATTTTCAAGACAGCCGGAATAAAGATAGTCGTGATTGATGAGGCGGATCGCCTTCTCGACCTCGGTTTTTCGAAAGATATGAGATATATCCTGCAGAAACTTCCCCACTACATGAAAAGACAGTCCATGCTTTTTTCGGCCACTCTTTCCTACAGGGTATTGGAATTGACCTATGAATACATGAACCTTCCGGAGTTTATTTCAGTTACGCCGGAGGAGGTGGCTGTCGACGGTATAAAACAAACTCTTTTTCATGTCGGCAAAGAAAGCAAAATGTCACTCCTGCTGGGACTGCTTAAGCGTGAAGAATGGTCGAGAATTCTTATTTTCGTCAACACGAGGGCCGGAGTGGACTGGGTAACCGCAAAACTGAAAGGGAACGGATATCCGGCCGAGGGAATAACAGGCGATCTTCCCCAGAGGAAGCGCTTCAGCCTCATGGAAAAATATAAGAGCGGGAATATAAAGATTCTGGTTGCGACCGATGTGGCATCCCGGGGTATTCATGTGGAAGATATCTCCCATGTCATTAATTATGATCTTCCCCAGGACGGGGAAAACTATGTCCACAGGATAGGCCGCACAGCCAGAGCCGGTAAAGAAGGAATCGCTCTCTCTCTGGCCTGTGATGAATTTGTTTTATACCTGGAAAGTATAGAAGAAAAACTCGGCTATAAAATACCGGTGGTCTGGCCGGAAGATGACTGGTTCGCCGAGGATAAAAGCAGGCCTGTTTTCAGCGCAAGAGATAAACGGAGGGAACCGAAAGAGAGGTTTAAAAGAGGGCGGGATAAGCAAAAAGGATTTACTGCGAGAGCGCCTGCAGGTCCTCCGGAAACAGCGTCTGAAAAAAAACCCGGGAAAGATCATTTTCCGGGCAGCTTTTTCGGGTTCGGACCGGAACATATATCTGAAGATAAAACAGAACCTGAAGAGCAGCCGGAACTGATAGAAAGTACGGAACCGGCAGTTGAGCAGAAACATAATGCAAGGCCGAAAAAGAGGCGAAGATACAGAAAAAAGGGCCGGCCGAAAGCTCCGGTTGCTGTAAATGGTACCGAAGGAGCAGCAGAACCCGGACAAGAGGCCGGACCGGGTATGGCTGATGCCGTCAGCCTGAAACCATTGGAAGATGAACCATCGAACAGTTGAAACCCGGACTCCTTTTCCCGAATTGACCGGGGAAAATCTAACATTCTAATTTATTCATAGACAGCCGCTATGGGTTATGTTTTTAACGGTAAAGACTCAAAAGAATACGACCGGTGGTTTGACAATCCGCAGAACAGATTTATTTCCAACCTCGAAAAAAAACTCATGCTGGATATGCTGCGGCCCGCAAGAGGTGAAACTGTTCTTGATATCGGCTGCGGAACAGGCGAGAGCCTGATTCCTTTTATTGAATCGGGCCTTTCTGTTACAGGAATAGATCCTTCACAGCATATGCTCGATAGCGCATCGAATAAACTTGGAACCCGCGCTGAATTTCACCGCGGGTTTGCCGAAGATCTTCCTTTTGACGACAATTCCTTTAATTACGCCTCATTTTTCACTTCACTTGAATTCGTGAATGATCCGAAAAAAGCGGTGGAAGAGGCATGCCGGGTTGCGAAAGACAAGATCTTCATAGGTATTCTAAACAGCTATTCGATCAATGTTTTCAGCATGCGCATAAAAGGGCTCTTTTCCGGTTCGGTTTACAAGCATGCTAATTTTTATAATATCTGGGAGATAAAAGAGATTGTGAAAGAAATTCTGGGGGATGTTCCGGTGTCGTGGGAGACGGTTTACAGGCTTCCCCTGATGCCGCAGGCAATTTCCGGCAAGCTGAAACAAACCGGTTTTGCAAAAAAATATCCGTTCGGAACATTTGCAGGAATTGTCGTCACCCCTGTACCGAGATTCAGAACAAGGCCGCTTGCATTATACCCGGCGAAGCAGACCACAGGCGCCGTTGCCGGATAACCCATGATACGGAGGACCTGCCATGGAAGCCCTTCTGTATGAACATCTCAAGGATAAAAAAGTAAAGTGCAATCTCTGCAGCCACAGATGTGTCATAGTAAACGGGAAAAGAGGAATATGCGGCGTCAGGGAGAACAGGGATGGTACGCTTGAAACGCTCGTTTACGGAAAACTCATTGCAAGGCATATCGACCCCATAGAAAAAAAACCGCTGTTTCATTTCCTGCCCGGAAGCCTTTCATATTCCATCGCGACACCAGGCTGCAATTTCAGATGCCTTTTCTGCCAGAATGCGGATATTTCCCAGATGCCGCTGGATAATAAGGGTTTGATAATGGGCGGGAGCTTTACTCCTGAAGAGGTTGTAGCTTCGGCTGTCGCGGGAAACTGCAAAAGCATAGCCTATACATATACCGAACCTACCATATATTTTGAATTTGCCCGTGATACGGCGATCCTTGCCCGTGAAAAAGGCTTGAAAAACATATTTGTCACAAACGGCTATATGACAAAAGAGATGCTTTCCATGATTCATCCGAATCTTGATGCCGCCAATGTGGATCTGAAAGCATTTACGGAGGAATATTATAAAAAATATTGCGGAGCAAAACTTGAAAAGGTCAAGGAGACATTAAAGGAAATGAGGTCTCTCGGCATTTTCATAGAGGTTACCACCCTTATCATTCCGGGTCTTAATGATGACGCGGCGGAACTCGAAAAGCTTGCGGAATTTCTTGCCGGATCACTCGGACCTGAAACACCGTGGCATATAAGCAGGTTTCATCCTACGTACAAACTTAAAGACCGGCCGTCAACACCGCTTGAAACGCTTGTTTCGGCGAGGGAGATAGGCATGAAATGCGGTTTGAAATATGTCTATACGGGAAATGTGCCGGGAGAAGACGGAGAAAGCACCTACTGTCACAATTGCGGCAAAATGCTCATCGAAAGAATAGGGTTTTATATTAAAAAAAATGCGGTTGAAAACAGCAAGTGCCCTCATTGCGGAATGCATATAGACGGGGTCTGGTAAATGAAACGATGGAACGGATGGGGCGACCTTTCGGTAAATGCCGAACTGCCGGAAAAGGGGCGTGAAATTTTAAAGGGGCTTATCGGAGAAGGGTCTCCCCGAAAAGACGTTTCTTTTGAAAATGTTCTGGAACGCGTACCCGCTGCAAACATCCCTTTCCTTTATCTTGTATCTGTAAGTAAGGAGACAAGACTCAACCACGCGCACGGGCAGAGCATGCCTGACTGGATAGATCTCAGGTGCGGCACTCTGAACAAATTCCCGGACGGGGTTGCTTTCCCTTCGACGATAGAAGAGCTCGATGATATCATGGAATTTGCGGAAAAGAACGGTATAGTGATTGTCCCGTACGGCGGAGGGACAAGCGTTACCGGGCATCTTAAAATACCGGATACCGGGCGGCCTGTGCTCAGCCTTTCTTTAAGAAGGCTTAACAGGATGACGGAGATCGATCCGGAAAGCCAGCTGGCAACTTTTGAAGCGGGTGTGCTCGGGCCGGAGCTTGAGGCAAGGCTGATGGCGAAAGGATTTACCCTCGGTCATTTTCCGCAGTCTTTCGAGTATTCTTCACTGGGCGGCTGGATCATGACGCGTTCAAGCGGCCAGCAGTCCCTTCATTACGGGAAAATAGAGAATCTTTTTGCAGGAGGTGAACTTCATACTCCGAAAGGGATCATGACGCTGCCTCCATTTCCCGCATCGGCGGCAGGGCCTGATCTGCGGCATCTTGTTCTCGGGGCTGAAGGAAGGCTGGGTGTGCTTGCAAAGGCCATTGTGAGGATATCCCCACTTCCTGAGCGGGATGATGTTTACGGGTATTTCTTCCCGTCATGGGAATCGGGCGTAGAGGCGGTGAGAGAGCTTGCGGTAAGCCGGCTGCCGCTTTCAATGATAAGGTTAAGCAATCCGGCCGAGACTTTTACTAGTCTCGCGCTTGCAGGGAATGAATCGAAAACAAAACTTCTGGTCGGTTACCTTAACCTGCGCGGCGCCAGGGAGAAAGAGGCATGTATGTGCCTTATAGGTTTTATAGGGAGTAACCGGCTTGTTTCAGCCGTTAAAACAGAAGCGAAAGCGACCCTGAATCGTTACCATGCCGTTTATGTGGGAAAAGTAATTGGAGAGGCGTGGAAGAAAAACAGGTTCCGGATGCCCTACCTTCGAAACAGTCTCTGGGACTCGGGTTACGCGGTAGATACGTTTGAGACGGCCCTGACATGGGATAAGGTTCTTCCTGCAGTAAAATCAATTGAAGAAAAGGTAAGAGCCGCCATCTCCGGGTATAATGAAAAGGTCCATGTTTTTTCCCATCTTTCTCATCTTTATCCGACCGGCTCCAGTATTTACACAACCTATGTTTTTCGAATGCCGGAGACATCCGGAGAGATATTAAGACGGTGGCAGATCCTGAAAAAAGCCGCAAGCCTTGCAGTGGTTGATGCCGGAGGAACAATAAGCCATCATCATGGGGTTGGTTTTGACCATAAAGAATACATGGGCGACGAAAAGGGCCCTGTCGGGATGAGTATTTTAAAGAATACGTTTGACCATGTTGATCCGGACCGGCGCATGAATCCGGGTAAAATGATATGAAAAGGCATGGGGCACAAGGCGAAAGCCGAATATCGTACATCGTACATCGAATATCGAAAAAACAAAGTCCGAAATTCGAAGTGCGAAATCCGAGCAGGGTGAGAGGCCGGCGAACAGCGGTCAGTAACCAGTGAACAGTGATCAGTTACAGTGAATAGTGAATAGTAACCAGAAACCAGAAACCATGAACCAGAGACCATGAACCAGAAACCAGGAACCAGTTTTATGAACATATCCGATTTGCAGGAAAAGTGGGATCTGGAGATCGGAAGAGCG
>JAUPLM010000110.1 GCA_030836965.1 Thermodesulfobacteriota bacterium
CAACCACAGGAATACATTTAAGTATTTCGAGGATTGAAATTTGAGCCTGACACAGAGATCGCACAAAAGGGCCATTTCCGGATGAAAACTACTTTAGGATAACGGCACACGATTTCCTGCCGTCGATTTTTAATGTGAGCGGTCTGTCAAGCCTGATATGTTTCAGCACCTGCGTTTCCGTGACGGCCGGCATTTCCCTGAGCCATTTTAAATCCAGATAATTTTTCCCTTCACCGCTTACGGTGATATAGCTTATTCCAAGAGAAGTTATATTGTGGAAGAAATGGGATCCCTGGGAAGGATCGGCTTTCAGCTTTTCGCCGGAAGTCTCTATTATGGCTCCGACTCCGGAAATATCGTTCCATGATACGGGAATCCCGAGCCACCTGTCGAAGCTTCCCCACCTCCCCGGACCGATGAGAAGATATTTGCGGTTTTGCTTATCAAGTTTTCTGTTGAGTATGCCTATTTCAAGCGCGGCTTTTTCAGTTAAAGCAGGATCAAACATACCGGGATCGACAAAGAGAATATCTTCAAGATTACTGTAAATGCCGTTACCGAGCGCCGAAGCTGAATAACAGAGCATCGCTTCAGTTTTCATCTTATCAATTTCAATTTCGACATCAGATCCTGAACGGCCTACGGACATCGGCCTTATCTGGAGAACACAAAATTCAGGCTTTTGATCCGGATCGGAGTATAGATTGACGGCAAATTCAATTTCAACCGGGCAACCCATACCCATTCGAACAATTTCAAGAATATCGGTCAATATCTCAGAAAGGGGAAATGAATTGTATTTCAGCACACCAGCAAATGTTATAACCGGATATCCTCCGGGAATTAAAGTATCTCTTACTCTGTTCTCTTCCTGGATAAAACTGCTTGACAGCATCGTGACCAGCGGATGATCTTTCGCGCTGTCTGTTTCCAGTTTAACGAGATTGACGTCATCACAGGTTCCGGGATCGTAGCAGGTAGTGCTCATATTAAGCGCGTAGAAATTACGCTGGGCATTTTTGAGAATATCTTCGACGCTTGAAAACTGGGTAAGAAACTGGGGATATTTCGGAGAAAACCGGAGCGCGGCGCCTCCTTCCACAACTGTTTTGCCCAGACCCAGAGCTATATGGGCTATTCCCTCTTCGGGTTTCATGTGAGAGACGGGATAGAAATTATATGACTGGGCAACTCCGGATATCGCCGGATAAAAAAAATCCTTGTATCTTGATCCGGTTACCTGCTGGATAATGACTGCCATTTTTTCCTCTTCCATCCTGTGCATCGTGCTTTTTGCATAAAACCTTGGAGTCTCCAGATAGGTTGAGGCATATACCAGTTTAACGGCCTGTATCAGCAGCTCAAGTCTTTGTGAAACATCAGGATGATTGTTCGGTACCATGTAGGTCTTGTATATGCCTGCAAACGGCTGGAACTGGGCGTCTTCAAGCAGGCTGGAGGAGCGGATTGCAAGAGGATAATCCGCCTGAGATATAAATAGCGCGAGATCGCGGCGAAGATCATCCGGAAAATAACCCTTTAAAAAGATATCCGTTATCTCCCTGTCGCAAAGATCCGTTGTCGACAAATATTTAAGATTGTTTTGACTTATAAAGGAATCGAATCCCTCCGTTGAGATCACGACCGATTTAGGCACTTTGATGATAACGCCCGGAAATTTTTTTATCAGCTCCCTGTTTTCTTCAAGAAGAGTTGAAAAGAAAGCAAGCCCGCGCGCCTTGCCGCCTAAAGAACCTTTCCCTATCTTGATAAAATCGGCAACAGGATCAAATTCCCCGTGCGCAAAATCGGTGATGACGCCTTTCTGCCGGCCTTTGCGCCTCTTATTAATGCAGGCCGCGAGATAATTTTTTAATTCCGAAATATTATCAAAATCTGTAACCTTGACCGGTTTGAGTTTCGATGCAAGCAGAATTTCGGAGCGAGCCATCAGCCATGTTGAGAAATGATTCCGCGAAGCGTGATAGAATATCGATTCATCAGGTATTGATGGAAGAAGTTTTTCCATCTCCCTGAGTGTTCCCGCTCTTACCAGCTCGGTACCGTCCGCAAGGCGGAAAACGAAGTCGCCGAATCCGAGATAGTTCACAAAGAAGGAGCGGATTTCGGAATGGAGTGAAGGAGAGTTCTTGTTTAAAAAGACGGCCGGTATCCGTGATGCTTTGGGCCGGTTTTCCTCATCCGAACTCATCATGAGAAGGGGTATATCAGGAGACTCCTGTTTGATCATGGAGAGGAGAGAAAATCCGGCTTCGCTTTCAAGCCTGCTTTCTTTCGGGAAACGTACATCCGAGATTACACCTATCAGGTACGGAAGAAACTTTCTGTATAGCGCTTCCGCATCCTCATAATTATCGGCTGTAAGAATTTTGGGCCTCGCCCTCATCCTTAATATGCGGTGTTCTTCATTGAGGGACTCTTCCATAACAGCCTGGGTCTGCATTACTATCTCTTTGTACAGAGCGGTCAGCAGTGAAGAACGGTATAACGGCGAGTCTTCAACCATGATTATAACCCTGACCTTAGCCCTTTTGGTGTCATATTCGACATTCATACCATCTTCAACATTCTTTATGACCGCAAGAAGGAGATCCGTATTCCCCTGCCAGACATATATCGTGTCTATTGCCGAACGGTCCGAATATCTTTTGTCAGAGAGCATGTTCGCTGAACCGTGGAGCAGGAGGAAAACAGGGATATTTTTATAATTCTTCTTGATCTCTTTTCCGAGAGCATAAGGGTCCATGTCGTTTAGACGCGGCA
>JAUPLM010000111.1 GCA_030836965.1 Thermodesulfobacteriota bacterium
ATTGGTACCCCCGGCAGGAATCGGACCTGCGGCCAACGGATTAGGAATCCGTTGCTCTATCCACTGAGCTACGGGGGCTTAAAAATCGTGGATAGCGAATAACAGATAGATCATCAAAATTCAATAGCTAAAATCGGCGGCATTCTGAAAAGAGGCATCATATTATTTTCCGGCAAAGTTCCAAGTTTATTGCCATATTCTTAGAATTTATGCTATTATATCTGAAAAAAAATCGGGTTCTACAAATTAGCAATCTGTTAAAACAGCAAGGAGGCAATAAAATGATTAAAATCAACCGGATGAAATCTGTTTTTGCGCATGCCTGGATACTTGCAGCAATTCTGTTTCTGATATCAGGATGTGCCGCCCTGAGTAAGGATGATAAAAAAGAGGCTTCGGGCTCCACTTTTCAGAAAGAGAAAAAGAATATGCCCAGTTATTATGATTTTGGAGATGTTCTTATTCCGAATGAACTCAAGATAGATACCGATTCTTCATTTGTATACAAGGCGCCGGGTTTTTCGGGAGGTGTTCTTGCTCTCAGCGGAAGGGTGGAGATCGGTTCACTCACCACTTTTTTTGAGGAGAATATGGCCAAGGATAACTGGAAACTGATAAGCACGTTTAAATCGCCCCGGACGGTCATGCTCTTTCAGAAGCAGAACAGGTGGTGCGTCATCAATATCACTGACGGCGATTTTTCGACCGATGTGGAAATTTGGGTTGCGCCGTCTGTAGCTGAAGGAGGTTCAGGTCTGCTGAAATAACAGGGCAGGCGAAAGGCAAGAGGCGAGAGGCCGGAGGTGCGAAGCCAGAGTCAAAGGGGCAAGTAATCAGTGATCAGATGTCAGCCGGGCACTGACAACTAACAACTTAAAACTGATAACAGATAGCTGGACCCTGACACTGACAGCTGAAAGGCGATATTCGATGTCCGATGTTCGAAGTTCGAAGGAGGACGGGGCGGAATGAGATATATAAAAGGTAAAAACATCGTTCTTGGTGTGAGCGGAGGTATCGCGGCATATAAGAGCGCGGAACTTCTGAGGCTTATTAAGAAGCATGATGCGGACGCAAGGGTCATCATGACAAAGAATGCCTCTTATTTCATAGGCCCTCTCACATTTGAAGCCCTCTCCGGCAATCCTGTATGCACGGATCTTTTTGAAAAGGGGGGCAACTCCTCTATCAGGCACATAGAATGGGCAAAAGAGGCTGATGCTGTTGTTGTAGCCCCGGCGACAGCGAATATTATAGGAAAACTGGCGGGCGGCATAGCGGATGACGCGCTGAGCACCTTTGTACTTGCAGTTACATGCCCGGTCCTGATCTGCCCGTCTATGAATACGAACATGTATGAAAAAGTTTCGGTCCGGAGGAACATCGATATCCTTAAAAAAGACGGGTATTTTATTGTCGAGCCGTCCGAAGGGGAGCTTGCCTGCGGGACTACCGGCTATGGCAGGCTTCCCGAGCCGGAAGAGATACTGGACAGGTTGATGACCTGCCTTTCTCCGAAGGATTTCAAAGGAAAGAGGGTTCTTGTCACCGCCGGCCCGACGAGGGAGCATATGGATCCGGTGCGTTTTATCAGCAATCCCTCTTCGGGCAGGATGGGCTATGCTGTTGCGCGGGCTGCCGAACACAGGGGAGCGGAAGTTGTGCTTATTTCAGGTCCGACAAACATCAGGAAGCCGGTAAACGTTGAAACGGTCATAACCGGATCCGCGGAGGAGATGGCTGTGGCGGTTTTTGATCATACGAAGAATGCGGATATAATTATCAAGACCGCCGCGGTTTCGGATTACAGACCTTCCGTGACCGCGAAACAGAAGATGAAGAAAGGCGATCAGGAGATGACGCTCCTTCTTAAGAAAACCGGGGATATTTTGCTGGAACTCGGCAAAAAAAAGGAAAACAGGATCCTGGTCGGATTTGCCGCTGAGACCGAGAACCTTGAGAAAAACGCTAAAGAAAAGCTTAAGAGAAAAAACCTCGATATCATAGCCGGAAACCTTCTTGATGGAGAATCTTCCGGTTTCGGGACCGAAACGAACAAAGTTACATTGTTTTTCAGAAACGGCGATAAAGAGGTATTGCCGATTTTGGACAAGGAATCGGTGGCGCATATTCTTCTCGACCGGATACTGGATCTGGATGCCGGACAGCCTGAAAGGAATCAGTAAGAATGGCCGGGTCTGGAAGTAAACCAGGTGATGATAACCGGAAAGAGATTCTCGAAAAAACCTGCGATACGTTAAGATATATGGCTGAAGCCGGGTGCACAGGTTTTGATTGTCCGGAAAAAATCATCGACGTAGTAAAAAACCTGGACAGGAATCTTACTTCCGCTTCTGATGATCTGAAAGAATTGCGGAGCCGGCTTGGAGATTGTCAAAGGTGCAAACTCTGCAAGGAGCGCACCAACATAGTATTCGGAACAGGGGATCCGGACGCGAGGCTTGTATTCGTCGGCGAAGGCCCCGGTTATGATGAGGACCAGCAGGGAGAGCCGTTTGTCGGAAAGGCGGGGCAGCTTTTAACAAAGATAATCGAGGCCATGAAGCTCACCCGCAAGCAGGTATATATATGCAACATTATAAAATGCCGTCCGCCTGGAAACAGGAACCCGGCGCCGGACGAGATAAAGGCCTGCTTTCCGTTTCTTGACGGCCAGCTTGATGCGATAAAGCCTGATTATATCTGCGCGCTCGGCACATTCGCGGCACAGACCCTTCTCGATACTGTCGAGCCGATCTCAAGACTGAGGGGGCGGTTATTTAATCTGCGGGGAATTAAAGTCATGCCGACCTATCATCCGGCTTATCTTTTGCGGAATCCTGAGAAAAAGCGGGATGTGTGGGAAGACATGAAAAAACTTATGAGCATGATGGATGCCTGATAGTAAACATCCGAACATCGAACATCGAACTTCGAAGTACGAACGATGGGAAAAATCAGGGCTGTCAGGATCTAATTGGAGTCCGCCAAAGACCTCTGGTGGACTGCCGGTGGAGGAAAAAGGGAAAAATTCCGGCGGCACGCATGAGTCCATACCCTGACATGGCTTCAGACCAGGAATTA
>JAUPLM010000112.1 GCA_030836965.1 Thermodesulfobacteriota bacterium
GGCAATGTGGATGTGCCGTTATCTTTTTCTGCACTCACCGCTGCCGCCCGGCAACTGGATCCCCTTTGGCTAAAAGCCGGCTTTGTTTTCATTCTGGTGGGCTATGGCACAAAGATGGGACTTGCCCCCATGCACACATGGCTTCCTGACGCCCATGGCGAAGCGCCTAGTCCGGCTTCGGCGCTTCTTTCCGGAGTGTTGCTCAATTGCGCATATCTTGGAATTTTTAAAACCCATAAGATCATGATTGCTGCCGGTCTGGAGTTATTTTCCGGAAGGATTTTAATGGTTTTCGGACTCATGTCAATACTGGCAGCCGCGACGTTTATTCTGAAACAGACTGAATATAAAAGGCTACTGGCATATTCCAGTATTGAGAATATGGGCGTTATAGCTTTCGGAACCGGTGTCGGAGGGTTGGGTGCCTACGGGGCCATGTTATGCCTGATCCACCACAGCCTTATCAAATCCTCTCTTTTTTTAACTTCGGGAAACATTCTGCTGGCCTTCGGCAGCAGGCTGATCGAAGATACGGGGGGTCTTGTTCGCCGGATGCCCCGAACCTTCGTAGCTTTTTTCTGTGGATTTATAGGCATTGCCGGCCTTCCGCCCTTCGGTATTTTCATCGGAGAACTGTTTATTGTGATGGGAGCCTTCAGCAACGGCAATTATGCCGGAGCAAGTATTTTTATCATCAGCCTGTGTGTCGTTTTTGCAGGCTTTGCCAACCACGCCCTCAAAATCTCTTTTGAAGGTTACCGCACAGCTGTAAGAATGGAAGAGAGCGCAATTATGGTCTGGCCCCAGTATGCCTTGCTTCTTACGTCGCTGTTATTGTGTTTCTGGGTTCCTGATATATTGTCCAGGACCATAACCCAGGCAGTAACTGTAATCGGTGGAGTTTTTTGATGAAATCGGAATTTAAACAAATTGCAAACGGTAAGGCCATAGCCCGGGATATAATTCCGCACCTTGCCTTCGACGAATTTACTCACGAAGTCCTTACCATCGTAGGTGAAGGCGGAAAAATCGTCCAATATTTTGCTTATGCCGACGGCAGCGCGGTCAATCTTCTGGCCGTTCTCCGGACAGACAAACGTCTGCTGGCCGCCGGTTGCGATGTTCCGAAAAACTATCCTGCTTTTTCGGCCCAATACGAGCCTTTCCACCTGTTTGAACGGGAAATAGCCGAGCAGTTCGGCATTAGACCGGAAGGTCACCCCTGGTTGAAAATGGTTCGATATCATGCCAACAGCCGAGGTGTATCCGATGTTTTCGGCAATAACTACTCCCAGGATATTCCGGGAAATTATAACTACTACTCTGTAGAGGGCCGGGACATCCATGAAGTTGCCGTGGGACCGGTGCATGCAGGTGTGATTGAACCGGGTCATTTCAGATTCAACTGTATCGGGGAACGCGTGCTTCATCTGGAAATTCAACTCGGATATCAGCACAGGGGCGTGGAAGATCTTCTTTGTAACGCCGATGTCAAACGACTGCCTGTGATAACCGAGGGGATTGCAGGCGATACGGCCATTGGTAACAGCCTGTGCATGGCCCAGGCTTTTGAAGGATTAGCCTATATGCGACCCGATGCCGGCGCTCGTATTATCCGGACGATTGCGCTGGAGCTGGAACGAATCGCAAATCATTTGGGAGATCTCGGTGCCTTAAGCGGCGATGTGGCATTTCTCCCTGTTGCCAATTATTGCGGACGCATGCGGGGTGATTTTCTCAATATGACCCTCTTGTTGTGCGGAAACCGTTTCGGGAAAGGGCTTGTGCGCCCGGGCGGTGTCTGCTTTCCCTTGACCGATGAGAACCGTAAAACGATTACGGAAAGAATAAATGAACTTAAACCCCAGGTTGAACATGTTATCGGTCTATTATTCTCAACACACAGCGTTCTCTCACGTTTTGAAAAATGCGGTACGGTCAGCCGCCTGGACGCAGAGAAGCTGGGGCTGGTTGGACCGGCCGCACGCGCCTGCGGCATTTCATATGATGCCAGGAGGTCTTTTCCTTCGGAGCATTATCGGCTTCTTGATATCAATGAAAATGTTGAGTTTACAGGGGATGTTTACGCCCGGGCTAAATTGAGGGCGGATGAGATACTGCAATCCATCTCCATTATCCAGTCTTTGCTGAAAAATCATATTAAAACAGAATGCGTCGTCAGGGGCTCTATTCATCCCGCTCCATCATCTTTAGTTGTTACCATCAATGAAGCGTGGCGAGGCGAGTTATCTCACTGCGTTTTGACCGATGCAGCCGGCAGGATTCTACGCTACAAGATCAAGGATCCCTCTTTTCACAACTGGAACGGCCTGGCTATGGCTTTGCGGGATACCGGAATTTCGGATTTTCCCCTGAATAACAAGAGTTTCAACCTGTCCTATTGCGGGTTTGACCTCTGAAGCGACTGTATGTCAGATTACATGTATCGGAACAGGTAAGATGTACAAATAAATTGAAGAGAAACCGCAATGCTAAACATTCTTAAAAACAGATTTGAGCAGGGCTACAGAACCAGCCGCTATCCGAAAGAAAAAATCGAACCGACTTCCCGCTACCGAGGTCTGCCGAAGATCAACTCGGAGGCCCCGTCCGATATGGTTATGCAGTGCGCCGATGCCTGTCCGCAGAATGCCATTGATCCTCAGAATAAAATGATCGATATGGGCCGATGTGTTTTTTGTGGAACCTGCGAACGTCTTTCTGAAGGTAGATTCGTCTCATTTTCCAGGAATTTTGAACTGGCCGTTTCCATGAAAGAAAACCTGTTGACCGACGGCAGTTTGCCCGCCCTGTCCCTGCATGCCAGGCAGAACTTTAAATCTCTTTTCGGACGCTCTCTGCAGCTTCGGCAGATATCCGCGGCCGGCTGCAACGCCTGTGAAGCTGACCTGAATGTGCTGGCAACACCTTTTTTCGACATGGCCCGCTTCGGTATAAACTTCGTCGCTTCTCCCCGGCATGCCGACGGCATTGTAGTCACCGGACCGATATCCCGCAATATGAAGACAGCCTTGCTCAAAACATATGAAGCCGTGCCATCCCCGAAAGTTGTGATTGCGGCTGGTAGCTGCTCTCTCACCGGAGGTCCGTTCAGAGGGAGCCCTGAGGTATCGCCCGGCCTGGACAGTCTTCTGCCGGTGGACCTGTTTATTCCCGGTTGTCCGCCCCACCCGCTTACCTACCTTCATGCATTGCTGACATATTTTAAATAGTGACTCTTCTCCCAATTAGTTGGGAGAAAGGGGTCAAGGATTCGAGGTTTCAAGGGTTCAAGTGTTTGTTTTCTAATGATCTTAAATAATCCGGGGTTGTTTTTCTCCCATACCCTTCTGCAATATTGCTCGGATAGGCAGGACCATCATCTAATTGGGAGGTTAAGCCGAATCCCTCCGAATTTCGAAGGACGAGGTGCGAACGACGGGCAGCCTGCTACGGCTGTATAATAATCGAAGGATACAATCCTTTAAGTTCGCCCATCGGGTAAGGCTGAATAGTGTTGAAAGAGATGCTCTGGTTTTTCTGAGCATGTCCTTTGTTCTCGGCACCGTCGAAAAACGCCCCGTTGGCTTCAAGTATATGCTCGATTCGATGCTGTAAGGCTGAAATAAAACTTGCGCCACTGCCTTCAAAGATCATATTGCCCATCGATAATCTTGTTTCTATTTTAGAAAATTCACTTATGGGCATGCTGTTTGTTTCCATATCTTTTTTATTTGTTACTAGTCCCCAGATTATGTGGCCGGGCGGAATGGTGAGCGGATCACGGATATCGATTATGGTATGCGGCATTACGATGCTCTCCTTTCCTATGGTCAGTCTGGCGTCTGGACTTCCCCGCAGAAAACTATTAAACCCGACAAAGACTTTTTTGCCCAGATCCGCTTCTATAATTTTTCCGCCGTGGGCAGTAACATTATATCCTTCCAGCCGGGAATTGATAATATAACAATTTTCCTGAGCGTTAGCGCCCTTACCGAGCCACGCATTTTCGAGATAGGCCCGCTGGGCAACCAGCACATTCTCGCTGATATTGGTATGAGGTTTGATAACCGCATACCTGTCAAGTGAAGCACTCCCCGGAACCGATCGGGGTGGGTCTATGTTGACCAAAGCAAATATACGCTCAAAGTCTTTCTTCCGATCTTCCACGAAGTCAAACAACAGCCCTTTTGGCCAGTTGCCAGAAGTTAAATTAATATAGTTGTTCAGCAGGTTGCTTTCATACCGGTAAAGAAAATTGAACTTTTCGGGACTGCGGATCCACACGGTGCCGGGGTCGATTTTAATATGGCTGATCTCACCGGCCTGGATGTAAGAAAAGGTACCGACTACGCAATCATGCATTGTGGTCAGATCCACGGTTGAAAAAGGACCCAGGAAGCATCCGTCCGAGGGTGATCCATGGATATTAGCGTAATGCATTGAAATCGTATCTTTGATGAAAAATTTTTCGAGAGTTTCAGGGTCATGGGAATAATTATGTACAAGGGTCTTGATCAAAAAGCTGTCTTCGATGTCAATCTGTTCATCCCGGGTAATCGGAATTTCAAACTGCTGATAATGAAACACGGCTCCTTTTTTTTTAAGTTCGTCGCCCCGGACGTCGCTTTTGTATAGTAGAGAGTTTGTTACCCGGCATTTTCCTAAAAAATAGCTGCCTGCCAGATTTGAGTGTGTAAATTGAAAATTGAGCGGATGATGGGGTGTGATGCCATAAAATGCATAAAATTTAACCATCTGTTTAAGCGGAATAATTTCATTCACATACGGAGATACATCGAAGCCGAGCTCCCTCAGATTGATATTGACCCTCTGTATAATCCGGTCAAGAAGCTTTTTCAGCGCCTGCATATTCGCTCCTGATTTTTTCAGATAGCTCAGAACTTTTCATGGTATGGAAAACCGCGGCAAATACATCCGACATCCTTAAAAGGCCTACAATCTTGTCTCCTCTGGTTACTATCAATGACAAATGTTTCCCAATAACCAGTTGATATATGGCAGTATCAAGAGAAGTCATTTCATCAACATATTCGCCTTCGGAAGGGGTCTGCATGCAATCCTCCACCTTGATCCGAACGGCTTTTTTATAAACATCATCCAAAATAGCCTCTTCCTGTCGATACTTCTCCCTCAGGCTGTTAATAAGCCTCGTTGAAAATCCAAAACGGCTGATATCTTCTATTTGTTGAGTTCGTTCATTATCATGCAGAATTGCGCGAAGCACACCAAGCTGACTCAGTTTGCCGATAACCTTTTTGTCCCGGTTCAGAATCAGAACGGCTCGATGATGATATGGGGTATGCTCATTATCAAACTCTTCCTGAGCTTTTTCCAGGGTGAGAACGGCTTCAAACAATGTCGATCCTTCCTGAACGGTGGCATATTCCGCGAGCGGAACCATCAGGTCTTTAACAATGAAGTTATTCACGATCAGCACCTGTTTGGATATTGAAAATTGTATTTCATTCAGCTGGCCAGAAGAACCGGCATTCCCATGAGCGGCCATAACACAAGTATAGCAAATCCCAGTACAACCAGAAGAATAATGCTCGCAGGAATGCCCGCCATGAAGAATTCACCGCTTGTAAACTGTTTTGAATTATAGGCAATCGCGTTCGGCGCCGCTCCCACAAGAAGAAGAAAAGGCATGCCTGCCGTGACAAGGGAGACAAAGAGGATCACCTCCGGAGCTATATTGAGATACGGAGCGACCACAAGGGCCACGGGTAAAGATATGGCTATAGCAGCCACATTCATTATGAAGTTGGTCATGACAAGGACGAAAACAGCAATGCTCATAACAAAAATAAACCAATGTGAATCCTTGAAAAAATTGAGCCAGTTTATGGCAAGCCACTGGGCGGCGCCCGTCTGCCAGAGACAGAAACCTATGCTCATGGCGCCTGCGAAAAGAAGTATTATATTCCATGGCAACTCTTCCAGATCATTGATGTCGAGAATGCCGAATATGAAGAAAAGGATCGTTGAGACCAGAATAACAGCAGATTTGTTGAAGGGTTTAAATGCCGGCACAAAAGATTGCAGGGACATGAAAGCGATTGCGCAAAGAACCAGAACTGCACCGATAATTTCATTTCTTGTGAGTGAGCCCATCTCGGCATTAAGCTGCCTGGCTTTTTCTCTCAGCCCCGGGATAACCGCTTTTTCGGGCTTGAAAAAAACCATAAGAAAGCCCCATATGATAAATACCATGGCCCATCCGACAGGGGCAAGGTAGTAGCTCAATTCGAAAAAAGAGATGTCTTTTCCGGTGATTTCTTTGAAGAATCCGAGGGCTACTATTGCGCGTGCGGAACCGAGTAGTGTTATGATGCTTCCCGCGCCTGCGACAAAGGCCATTCCGATGAATAATCCCTTCCCGAATTTAGTGGGCCTGTTGTCGTCGCTGTATAGGGAATATATCGCCAGAAGAAGCGGATATATGGTTGCCGCAACGGCTGTGTGAGCCATTATGTGCGTGAGCAGCGCGGTTACTACAAGGCAACCGAGATAAATCATGCCGGTTCTTTCGCCGACAATCATCAGCATTTTATACGCAAGGCGTTTCGTGAGCCCTGTTTTGGTGAATACCATGCCGATTACAAGAGAGGCGAATATAAAAAGAACCGAAGGATCCATGAAATCCTTGAAAGCGTCGGCTGCCGGACGTACGAAGAAGAGAGCCTGAAGAACGCCTATGGTAATTCCAGTTATGCCTATCGGAAGAACCTCGAAAACCCACCATGTTCCGGCTAGAAGAAAAACTGCCAGCGCTCCTTTGGCTTCCCTGGTAAGAGGAAAATGTTTTCCGGAAGGATCCACGGCATCCGCCCATGGAGGGGAGTAATAAACTATTAAAAAGAGAGCAATGCCTATTGAAAGAAATACCAGCTGCTTTATGTCCAGCCTTGAACCGTTTGTAGCGGGTTCCGAACCGTTTGTCATGAAAAACTCCTTTATCTGTCAGCAATCATATTTTGCAAAGTTTGATTTCTTTCGAAATTTCCCTGAAAATATCCGTGAGCCTTAATATGCCCACAATATCTTTCTCTCTGGTCACGAGGAGCGATTGATAATTGCCCATTACAATCTTATGTATTGCCTCATCAAGATTGCGCTCTTCCGGAATAAGTTCGCTTTCAGCAGGAATTGTCATAAAGTTTTTTACTTTCAGTTTTCCTGCTTTCCTGCAAAGAGCCTTAAGCGGACTCTCCCATAACTTGTATTGATTAAAAATAGATTCCAGAAACTTGGTGCTGTATCCGAAGCGGGAAAGAGATCTTGATTCTATGATTTTTTCATACTTCGGCTCCAGCGCCCGAAGAATGTCAAGCTGGCTTATTTTACCTGTGATTTTGTTTTTCTTGTTATAAACGAGAATAGCCCTGTGCGGATAATGTCTTCGTTCGTATTGTTCCTGAGCTTTTTCCAGAGCAGTAACAGCCTCAAAGAGAGTCGCATCTTCCGAAACAGTCGCATATTCGGAGAGTGAAACCATTATTTCCTTAACTGGTATTGTTTTCATAGAAACCCCCGGCTGTTACCAGCCCCGTTTTTCGATTATTTTATTGATTTCGGCATTCCGGATCCGTTTCTCATGATCGGCCTTGATATTGTATGCTTTTTTTATTTTGCCAACGAGATCGTTCGTATCGGTCGGCTTCATGAGATAATCATAAGCTCCTGCCTTCATTCCGTCGATGGCTGTTTCAACAGTAGCATGTCCGGTAAGCATAATTACATTTACAAGAGGTTTTATGCTCTTTATCTCTCTTAATGTTTCTATTCCGTTTTTTCCCGGCATTAGCACATCCAATACAACAACGTCAAAATCATCTTCTTTTATTTTTGAAAGAGCTTCATCGCCGTTAAAAGCGGTTTTTACATAAAAATCCCTGACCGCAAGACGCTCTGCCAGGGCTTCGATAAATTCTTTCTCATCATCAACAAGCAGGACTTTTATTTTCATGAATTGCACTCCTTGATTATACGGTCAGATATTTTCTGCTACTGCTTTATGTGCGCTTATTATGTGTTTTACAAGCTCGTCTATCTGGACAGGTTTCTGAAGATATCCGTAAGCGCCCAGAGAAAAAGCCTCTTTTTTGTCTTTTTCCGATCCGTGTCCGGTCAGGATGATAACCTGTACTTTCGGATATGCTTTTTTCACCCTCCGTAGAACTTCCATTCCGTCAATGCCCGGCATCTTAAGGTCAAGAATCATTACATCCGGAACCTGGTCGTCAACAAACTGCAATGCCTGCTCACCGGTAAAAGCGACCGATGAGCTGAAATCCCGCATCTGGATCCGCTCGGAGAGAGTAGTTACGAACTCCTCTTCATCATCGACCAGCATGACTTTGATTTTTTCCATCTTGTATATTTTCCTCAAAAAAATACAAAATAAATTGGCAGAATCTATTTAAAAACAGCTTAAGAGTCAATACAAAACAAGATGCCTGGTTTCGAAAGGGCTCGGTGTTTCATTACCGGCAGATGGCAGCCGATAAAATGGCCTTATTCATCATCCCTGTGAATAATTGAGTTCATGTAACACATATTGTTAAACTGCCTGGTGATTCATTAATATTCTTGATATTTTTTAGCATGTTATGCTATTTTCAACAAACCAATTGGCTTTATATGAAAAAAGTTTACATGAACAGATAGTCTGAAAAGCTTGAAGTGTGAATAAAAATGAAGACGACAGATAAAAAAAAATCAGCCAGCCTGAACATCCTTATTGTGGATGATGAAGCCAACATCCGCAAGACACTCTCTTACTGTCTGGCGGCTGAAGGGCATTCGGTGGTCGCGGTGAGCAATACCGCGGATGCCGGCAGGGAAGCCGGGACACGATCCTTCGACGTGGCTTTCGTAGACCTCAGGATAAGTGAAGAAAATGGTCTGGATTTGATTCCCGTGCTGCTGTCAAAGTCCTCCTGGACAAAGATTGTCATAATCACTGCCTATGCATCTATAAAGAGCGCTGTTGAAGCCATGCAGCGCGGAGCCGCCGATTACATTGCAAAACCCTTCACCCCTGACCAGGTCAGGCTTCTGACCCGGCGAATAGGCCGGATTCGGGAACTTGAAACCGAGATTGCAGCGCTCAGGGAAGATTTGCAGCGGCTTGGTCCGGAAGAGAGGCTTCAGAGCCGGAATGCCGGCATGCAAAGAGTAATTGAGACTGCGCGAAAGGCCGCTCGTTCGGAGGCGATTGTATTGCTTAAAGGAGAAAGCGGCACCGGAAAATCGGTGTTTGCAAGGGCCATCCATCGCTGGAGTGCAAGGTCGGCCAAACCCATGGCGGTAGTTGCGTGTCCTGCGGTGCCGGCCGAACTTCTAGAGAGTGAGCTGTTCGGACACGTAAAGGGTGCGTTTACCGGGGCGGTGAGGGATTATCCCGGACGAATCGCGGCTTGCGAGGGCGGAACCTTTTTTCTTGACGAAATCGGAGACATGTCCTCATCTGTACAGTCCAAGCTGTTGCGCTTCATTCAGGACAAAGAATACGAACGGATAGGGGATGCCACACCCAGGAAAGCGGATGTGCGCATCATAGCGGCTACGAACGCCGATTTGGATAAGCGCGTGGCCGAAGGCCGTTTCCGGGAAGACCTGTTCTACCGGCTCAACGTGATCAGCCTGACGTTGCCCCCGCTTCGGATTAGAACGGAAGATATTATGCCTCTTGCCATGGATTTTCTTGCCTATCTTGGCCGGGCAAACCATAAGCCTATCCTCGGTTTCACCGAAGAGGCTGAACAGATATTTACTAGTTACCCATGGCCTGGAAATGTCCGGGAGCTCCGTAACGCCATTGAGCGTGCCGTGATCCTTGGCGGAGGTGAGTGGATCGGAAAGAATGACCTTCCCGACAGCATAGTTCCGTATGTCGGTTCTCCGGCTATCGGCGATCCGGTGTCTTTATCCGCCATTGAAGAGCTGCATATCAGAAAGGTGATGGCCGGCACCTCCTCCCTTCAGGAAGCTGCGGATATTCTGGGTATCGATCAGGCGACGCTCTGGCGAAGGAGGAAAACATACGGGATCTGACACCGTTTGTTTTCCCAGCCAGCCTTGCATTATGAAAGGCCAAACCTTCTCCAACCTTTCAGATTTCAAGTCAGCTAGCGCATGCATTTTTATATTACATTGATATCATTTGATATTATATAATGGCACGGCTGTTGCTGGTTAATTACGTATACGCAGTGACCTATGTGAGGAAGGGGTTTCATGACGTTAAAAAAGAAAATACTGGCCGGATATGGCGTCGCTTTTGCCCTCATGGGACTGGTGGTTGCGTGGGCGGTTATGAATCTGGTCTCACTTGGCAAGGCAACCGACGCAATACTTCGCGAAAACTACCGGAGCATCCTTGCCGCCGAAAACATGGTCGACGCCCTGGAACGACAGGACAGCGGCATCCTGCTCATCTTTCTGGGCGATGCAGAAAAAGGGATCAATCAGTTCCGGGAAAGCGAGGCGGTGTTTCTTGAGTGGCTGGCCCGCGCCAAAGACAACCTTACGATTGAAGGCGAGGCGGAACTCGTTCAATCTATAGAGGCCGGTTATCTGAAGTACAGGCGGCAGTTTTCCGAGCTGACGGATTTACACGATACAACTAAGATTAATTTGCAGCTTTTCCGCGACACTTATCATGAATCGGTTTATCCGCTCTTTTCCGTAGTGCGCAAGGCCTGCATTCAACTGCGGCATCTCAACGAGGAAACCATGTATACGGCCAGCATCAGGGCCGGCCGGGTTGCCAAAAGGGCAATCTGGTCCACCGTGCTGGTGGCGGCGGCGGCATTTATTGTGGCGTTGAGCTTCAGCCTGTTTCTCGCGGAACGGATCGTCAGGCCTCTGAGGCTGTTCATGGATGCCTCCCGCAAGATATCGTCCGGCGACTATGCCGTACAGGTGCCGGTAGAAACCGTTGATGAACTCCGACGCCTGGCCGGCGAATTCAACCGGATGGCCGCCCAGCTCAGTCGGTACAATGAGATTAATATCGAGCAGGTCATATCCGAGAAGAATAAGGCTGAAGCAATTCTCTCCAGCATAGAGGACGGTATGGTGGTTTTCGACACAAGCCTTAAGGTGACTGGAGTCAACCCTGCCGCACGCCGGATGCTTGATCTGGAGTTTGCTGAAATCGCTGCATTGAGCTGCGAGGATATTCTGCCGGTCCGGCATGTTTGCGATCTTATACGGAAAACAATCGAAACAGGCCGGGAACCTGACGTTCCCGATGATCAAAGGATTGTTACTCTTCAGAAGAAAGATCGAACCCAACACTATTTATTTTCAGCTACCGTCATTCGGCGAAGGGATCGAAACCTGTCCGGAATTGTCCTGCTGCTAAGGGACGTTACGCGTCTGAAGGAAGTGGAACGGCTCAAAAACGATTTCGTTATGGCAGCGTCTCACGAGCTTCGCACACCGCTGACCAGCCTCGGAATGAGCATTGATCTGCTTTTGGAACACGCCGCGCAGGGACTTGCCGAAAAAGACCGGGGACTTTTGCAGGCTGCTCATGAGGAAGTTCATCGAATGAAAGCCCTTGTCAATGATTTGCTTGATCTGTCAAGGATAGAAGCGGGCAGAATCGATCTGGAGTTTGAGAGCGTTCCGGTTCAAACCATTTTTGACCATGTGGAGGAGATTTTCAAAAACCAGATGGAAATGAAACAGATAGGGCTTAAATCGGAATTAACCGGAACTCTGCCGAGGATTCGCGCGGACGCAAACAAAATCACATGGGTTTTGACCAACCTTATTTCAAACGCCCAGCGGTATGTGAGTAAAGGAGGACATATCCGGCTCATGGCAAGTCAGGTCGGTACGCATGTGCATATTTCGGTACGCGACGATGGACCAGGCATACCCCCGGAATATCAATTAAAGATATTTCAGAAGTTTGTTCAGGTAAAAGGAGAAGAGGCGGGCGGTACAGGTTTGGGACTTGCCATCTGCAAAGAGATCGTGCGGGCCCACGGTGGGGCGATCTGGGTAGAATCGTCACCCGGTCAGGGCTCTACCTTTACTTTCACTCTGCCGGTGGCACAATAGGAGGAGCTTATGGAAAAGAAAGTGATTCTTATCGTGGATGATGAAAAGAACATCCGTCTGACCATGTCCCAGTCTCTTGAGGCGCTGGGAATACCGACCCGGACGGCAGTCAACGGTGAAGAGGCTCTGCAAATGATCCGAGGAAGCGGAGCGATTCAATACGGGCTGGTTTTTCTTGATCTGAAAATGCCGGGAATGAACGGAATGGATGTACTGCGCCAGATCAGGGAGGAGCGGCCTGAAATCAGGATAATCATAATCACGGCCCATGGAACCATTGATTCAGCCGTGGAGGCCATGAAACTCGGCGCGGTGGATTTCATCCGGAAGCCGTTCAGTCCTGGCGAAATCCGTGGTCTGGCAACACAGGTCTTGGAGCGTGAATCATTGGATGAAGAGAGCGCGGTAGAATACCCGGCATTGATTGAGCTGACCAAGCGGCATATCACGAACAGGAGCTTTGCCGCCGCGCGTGAGACGGCGCGCAAGTCGATAGCTGCCGATCCCGGGCAGCCGGAGGCTTATAATCTGCTCGGGGTGCTGCTTGAAATCCAGGGCGATCATCTGGATGCGCAAAAATTCTATCGTGCGGCGCTAGATATCGATCCAACGTTCAAACCGGCCCAGGCAAACCTTGAGCGGACTACATCCTGGGAAAAATTCGGAAAGATCGATCTGGGACCGGTTAAAAAAGAGGCAGCGGTCAAAAATGAGAGCGGCAACGAGGGGCAGAATGAAAAATAGCCTTTACATCGTGATCATAGGGTGCGGGCGGTTGGGTTCACTTCTGGCCAACCAGCTGAGCCGTGTGGGCCATTCGGTGGTGGTGATCGATACAGATGAATCCACCTTCGATGATCTCTCGCCGGACTTCAGCGGTTTTCGCGTTGTAGGGGAAGCTACCCGGATGGCGGTGCTGAAAGAGGCCAAGCTGAAGAACGCAGACGTTCTGTTCGCCGCAACCCACGAAGACAACGTCAATCTTATGGTGGCGCAGGTCGCCCGTAAAGTGTTCAACGTTCAGCACGTTCTGGCAAGAGTTTTCGATCCCCGGCGGGAGCAGGTTTATGACCAGCTGGGCATCGAAACCATCTGTCCGACATCGGTGGCAGCGGAGATGTTTCTTCTGGCCGTTGCCAGCGATCGCGCCGCCAGAGGAGACGCATAATCATGAAAGTTCTCATAGTTGGAAGCGGCAATACACTCTACTTTCTGTGTCGTAATTTTACCGCGAAAGGCTACCAGGTCATCCTTATAAATCGTGACAGGGAAGAATGCGTACAGTTGGCCCGGCAGCTTTCCGCCATGGTGGTGTGCGGTGACGGCAGCGATGCCACGATTCTCAAGGAAGCCGGCGCCATGGGAGCGGACGTGGTGCTGGCCGTCACCCCTAATGACCAGGATAACCTTGTCATCTGCCAGCTTGCCGTGCTCCAATTTGCTGTGCCCCGCGTTCTGGCATTGGCCAATGACCCTGACAATGCTGAGGTGTTCGAAAAGCTGGGAGTTTCGGCTTTTTCGACAACCCATATCGTCGGCAGCCTGATCGAACAACGGGTCTCCCTCGAACAGATCATCAATCTGCTTCCGGTCGGTGAAGGCCGGGTTAATGTCACGGAAATCATTCTCGGCCATGATTCCCCGGTTGCGGGAAAGCGGCTGAAGGATATTAATCTGCCGGAGAATGCCCTGGTCGCAGTCGTGATTCGAAACGATCAGCCCATCGTTCCCCGTGGCGGCAATGAATTGCTTATCGGAGACCGGATCGTGCTTATCACCCTGCCGGAGAACCATGGTCTTGTGTTGAAAACGTTTACAGGTGAACGAAAATAAGGGTGACAGTCTTGCGAGAAAAAGAATATCTCAAAAACCGGTATAATGCTATTTTTTCTTCTATAGGAATGATCCTTCTCCTTTCCGGTTTATTGATGCTTACCCCGTTTCTTGTCTTATTCGCATATCCCGGTGAAGCAGTGCATCTCCTGGCGTATGGCGTTCCCGCCGGTTGCCTTGGCCTCACGGGGGTTTTAATGCGCAGATTATTCCGCCCTTCTTCTAAAGTCACCCTTTCAATACAGGAGGGTGGTGTGATCGTCCTCATCAGCTGGATGGTAGTCATTCTTTTTTCAGCATGGCCATTCATGGCGGTTCTCGGAATTCCATTCTCCAGAGCCGTTTTTGAGTCGGTCAGCGGGTGGACTACCACAGGTCTTTCCATTGTAGATGTTGCAGCTGCCGGTCCAATGATCCTGCTGTGGCGCAGCATTACCCAGCTTGCCGGAGGAGCGGGCTTGGCCATTATAATGATGTCTGCCATTGTCGGACCCACAGGTGTGAGTATTTCAAGCGCTGAAGGGCGGAGCGACCAACTGGCGCCGCATGTGAGGCAATCGGCACGATTGGTGCTGATCATTTATTCATGTTACGCTGTTGTCGGAACTCTTGCTTACCGGATGGCAGGCATGTCGGTCTTCGACGCCGTAAATCACTCTTTTGCTGCCGTCTCCACGGGTGGATTTTCAACGCGCGTGGAGAGCATCGGCTATTGGAATTCCCCGGTTATTGAGGCGGTGACGGTGCCGCTCATGCTGCTAGGTAATTTGAGCTTCGTTACCGCCTGGTTTTTATGGCGCGGGAAACTCAGGCTCGTTGTCAGAAACGGTGAGGTCCGCCTTCTAGCCGTGCTGATACCCATATCCGTAGCAGCCTTGTTCATTTTCACCTGCCGGGCACTCTATCCGCAGATCGACAAATCGATTCGAGTAGCCGTTTTCGAAACAATAACGGCTATTACCACCACGGGATTTTCAACTGTCAGTTATGGGAACTGGAATGCCTTAGGAGTGTTCGTGTTGATTATGCTAATGCTCATCGGCGGAGGGACTTGCTCGACGGCCGGCGGCATCAAGCAGTTTCGCGTATATCTTGTCTGGAAGTTGGTAGTCTGGGAGATCAGGCGGGCTTTAATACCACGCACCGCGGTAATGGAACGTCCGATATGGGAGGGGAATCGGCGCATATTTGTAGATGATGCCAGGGTTCGTATGGTAGCTGTTTTTATCTTCCTGTACCTGGGAATATATGGAATAGGAACCATGATTCTGTGCATTTGCGGCTTCAGTCTTTCGGACTCTCTTTTTGAATTCGCATCTGCGATAGGAACTGTTGGCATCTCGGTGGGGGTGACTTCCGCAAAGATGCCGGATATTGCTTTGTGGGCGGAGACACTTGCCATGTTTCTCGGGAGGCTGGAATTCTTCGTAGTGGTTATCAGTTTGATCAAGCTCGGGAGGGATGGCCGGCTGGCAATTGCGTGAATATAAAATGGTAAGGTAAACCGGGTGTTATGAAAAACTCTCTTTGTAGTTGTAGAGAGTTTTTTGTTTGACTTGATAGGGGATTGTATGTATTGAAAACCGAGTGTGTGCTCAGTCGGTTTTTTTATTGGTAGAGGAGGCAGGTTTGTCAAAAAAAGAAGTTATATTAAAAGCTGCGGCAAAGCTGTTTTCGGAAAAGGGTTTTAAATATACTTCAATGGCTGAGCTTTCCCGAATTACAGGGGCAGCCGAAGGCACGATTTTTTATCATTTTAAAAGCAAAGAGGAACTGTTTTTATCTATACTGGAAAGGATCAGGGAGACCGTATCTGCTGAGATAAAAAATCATTTCAGCGGGAACAGATATTCAACCGGCATGGAAATGATGGATGCCGCCGTCTCTTTTTATCTGGGTCTTCCCGGAAAGATGGAAGACTGGTTTTTTGTTCTGCACAGACATTATACATATGATCTTGCGGCTGTGAATCCGGTTTGCAAAGGGCATGTCGACGCAATCTTCAATTGTTTTTTGGACCTTTTTGAGAACGCTATAATAAGAGGACAGAAGGACGGCACAATTGCCGATTTGCCCGCGCGCAAAACAGCCTGTATAATATTTGCCGCTGTTGACGGTCTTATCCGGTTCAACAATTACAATCTTTACAATACAAACTTGCTGTACAAGGAACTGATTGAATCCTGCAGAAGGATGCTGAAAAAATAACATAATGAAATAGGTGCTGAATATGCTGACCCGAATTTTTCCTTTTCTGGCCTGGTTTAAAAAGTACAGTCTCGAAGCGTTCAGGATTGATGCTGTTTCCGGATTGACTGTGGCCCTTGTTCTTGTTCCTCAATCAATGGCCTACGCCCAGCTGGCGGGGCTGCCTCCGTATTACGGGCTTTATGCCTCCTTCATTCCTCCCATGATTGCCGCACTTTTCGGTTCAAGCCGCCAGCTTGCGACTGGTCCTGTAGCGGTAGTTTCTCTGATGACAGCAGCCTCTCTTGAACCGCTTGCCACCGCCGGAAGCGAAGGCTTTATCGCATATGCAATCCTGATGGCTCTTATGGTCGGAGTCTTTCAATTTGCGCTCGGGGTCTTAAAACTCGGCCTGGTTGTCAATTTTCTCTCTCATCCTGTTGTAAACGGTTTCACAAATGCCGCCGCCATAATAATAGCCACTTCCCAGCTCTCAAAGATGTTCGGTGTCAA
>JAUPLM010000113.1 GCA_030836965.1 Thermodesulfobacteriota bacterium
GCCTGTTGGTCTCGTTCAGCTCCGGACAATCCTCCGCGCCGCGCCCGCCCTCGACTGCCTGGGCGGCAAAGACCATGCACGTGGGCAGACCGCACTTTTTGCAGTTTGTTCTGGGCAGCAACCGCAGGATTTCAATCAATTTGGGTTTTATCTTTCCCGTGAAGCAGGGCGTAATCGTCTCCTTCTTTTCCCAGGTCTGATTGATCTCGGTTTTCAGCCACTCAAGGATGCGTTTTGCTTCTTCGGCATCTTTTAAAGCATTGATTGCGATCTCCCGCGCTCCCACCTTGATGATCCTGCCGTTATGGTGAAACATCACCTCCGGCGGGTCGCTGAAATATCGGGTACCTCCCAGCACGGCGTTTAGGTAGGGCAACGCTTCCCGTACATCCTCGTTCAGGTGCGCGATGCAATGCACAGATTCAAAGCTTGGGTTACATTCGGGCCGGAAAATTTCCATGGTATAACCGGTCAAAAGCATATTATCTCCATTCAAGGGTCATTCATATGGCATAATCATCAGGGAATATCCGGGATGTTAAGAGCGCTTCAGCTGCTTTAGCATCTCATCCACCGTGAGCCCGTCCGGCGCCTTTGCAAGCGGATTCACATCCAGAAGTTCTTCCCATACCCGAATGGCTTCCTGTTTGTTTTTCAAATCGTACATAAAGACGATTCCTTTGTTGAACCTGGAAACCTCATGCTTGGGGTTGATACTGACAGCCTTATCAAAACACTCGATTGCTTTTTCGAATTTGCCGATCTTGCGGTACATGACGCCCATATCAGTCCATACATCAGCGTTTACCGGATTGAGAGCCAATGCTTTTTCATAGGCCGCGATTGATTTTTCGGAAAGACCTGAATCAAAATAGAGATTACCCAGGTGAATCCATACTTCAGTATTGTCAGGGTCGGCAGCAACAGCCTTTTCATGATCGGTAATTTGAACCGAAAGGTCGGAAGACAAATTCTCTTCCGATGCAGATACCGGTTTTGCAGGTAAACGTTCCCCGGTTTTATAGTTGTTGAAAACAATTCCGGCAAATATACCCGCAATAAAGGCCGTAATAACTGCGCCGATCAGGGTTGATGTTTTAAAATGCTTTTTTTCAATTATTTTCTTTTTAGCCATTGAAACTCCTGTTGTATTACTTGTAAAAAATTGTTCGATAATAAAAATTCCATCCGTTTATATTACTCCCGGCACGAGTTCTCTATACTTGCCCCTCCGCTTCCAAATCGTATTGCCAAATCCGGATTTATCTTTTTAATATTGATCATGTATTCGATCCGTTTCTGGTCAAATATTGACTCAAGTTCTGAAATTTCCTTTTGAAGCATCAAGGCTTTTTTCACATCACTCCTGGTTTTAGATAGTTCATTATTTAGTTCGCGTTCTTTCATAAAGATATACTGTCTCACTTTTTCAGTTGACCTGAAAAAAGCATCACGCTCCCCGTTCATTTTCCTTACGACATCTTCGCTGAGATTTCTCATGTTGCGTGAGCCGTAGCCAGAGACGTTTCCGGATTTCATATGTTGTTTTCCGCCCGGCCTGTATTCAATCCCCCCGCTCGCGAAATTTGTGATAACAAGAGTAACCAATACCGAAATCAACAGGATTCCCGGAAATCCTTTTCCCATAGGGCCGCCTTATTTTTTTAAAGTTTGCCCTATTCAAAGCAATCCGTGTGCCAATAATCCGATGACCTGCTGATTAATTATAATATATTGATATTTTTGTAAATTGAATTGGAATTAAAACAAATGTTGATCCCGACTTCTAAAAAGTATGGATATCAATTATACGGTTTGAACCGGTACGAATTTTGTACATGACGTAAAGTATCCATTATACCAATATATTACCTTTTTAAAATATAGATTTGCGGATTGCCTTTGTCAAGGCGGATTTCTCAGCCTTTTTAAGGCTTTGGGAGTAATCATAAAATTATAATATGGGAATATTGACGGACTTCCGGAAGTTGCAATATTTCAGACTTTTTGCTGTTTTGTGCGGGCTGGGGTTCCCGACAACTGACTACAGTCCCCCTGTGACTGACATATGGCGGTATTCTGTCAGTCCTAAAAAACATGTAATGTAAAATTCTAAATCATCTCCATCCGGAAACAAGACCTGGAGGCAATTGCATTTCCGGATGGAAACTTATTATTCTATTTGCCGGAGTTAACAGTCGTGTTGCTCATTTGTTCCAGGGCGAGCATGAGGGCCTGGGTGCCTCTTTTCGCGCCGCCGTTCGCGAGCACCGACAGGTATAACTGGTGCGCCAGAGAAAGTCCGGGGAGCACGATCTTCATTCTTTTTGCCTCATCTAGGGCGATTCCCATGTCTTTTATGAAGTGTTCCACGAAAAAGCCGGGATCGAAATTTCTGTTTAATATCCTGGGCGCGAGATTATCGAGCGACCAGCATGCCGCTGCGCCGCCCGAAATGGCGGATAGCATAGTTTTCAAATCGAGTCCGGCCTTATAACCGTAAAGAAGGCTTTCACACACGCCCATCATTGTGCCGGCAATGACTATCTGATTGCACATTTTGGTATGCTGTCCCGATCCCGCAGAGCCCTGATGAACGATTTTTTTCCCCATTATCTCAAGAAGCGGCATTAATGCTTCGACGACCTTCTTGTCGCCGCCGACCATTATGGAGAGAGTTGCCGAGCGGGCGCCCACATCCCCGCCTGATACCGGAGCGTCGATTGCGTAAATGCCCTTTTCTTTTGCGGATGAATAAATTTCCACCGCAAGGCTAGGGCTGGTTGTCGTCATATCGGCGAGAATGGAATCTTTTTTTGCCCCGGTAAATATTCCATTTTTCCCCATGTAGACATCCCTGACATCCTCCGGAAAACCGAGCATGGTAAAAACAATATCAGATAATCCGGCTACTTCGCCAGGAGAGGATGCCCATACGGCTCCTTTTTGAATAAGCGGTTCGGCCT
>JAUPLM010000114.1 GCA_030836965.1 Thermodesulfobacteriota bacterium
CCTTCTACAAGGAAATGTAGGCAATATTCTTTTTGTTTAATAAAAATCCTTTTTAGAAAAAGGGAGGAGATAATATGGGTGAAAGAATTATAGTAGATCCGATTACCAGAATAGAAGGCCACCTTCGAATCGAAGTCGAAGTGGCCGGGGGCAAAGTAGTAAATGCCTGGAGTTCAGGTCAGATGTTCAGGGGTATTGAAATGATTCTCCAGGGCCGCGACCCCCGCGATGCCCAGCATTTTGTTCAACGCTCCTGCGGAGTCTGAACATACACACACGCTTTGTCCTCGGTGAGGGCAGTCGAAAATGCAGTTAAAGTAAAAATCCCAAAAAACGCACGCATAATCAGAAACCTTCTTCACGGCGCACAATTCCAGCACGACCATATAGTTCATTTTTATCATCTCCATGCGCTTGATTGGGTTGATATAGTAAGCGCTCTCAGCGCAGATCCTGCCAAAACAGCGGCACTGGCCGATAATGTCAGCAATGCTCCCTGGGGCGGAGCAGTATATTTTAAGGAAGTCCAGCAAAGAATTAAAACTTTTGTTGACAGCGGACAACTTGGCCCCTTCAACAATGCTTACTGGGGGCATCCTGCCTACAAGCTTCCGCCCGAAGCAAATCTGATGGCGGCAGCCCATTATATTGAAGCATTGAAGCTCCAGGCAAAAGCCGCCAGAATGCATGCTATTTTCGGAGGAAAGAATCCGCACCCGCAGTCTCTTGTAGTCGGCGGTGTAACATGCGTGGCAGATCTTACACCCGACAGGATAGCGGAATTTTTGTTCATCACCAAAGAGACGCAGGAGTTTATCAACAAGGTGTACATTCCCGACCTGCTGGCAGTTGCTTCTTTCTATAAGGACTGGGGCGCAATCGGTGGTACGACCAATTTCCTCGCATGGGGCGAGTTTCCCGAAGGCGACAATGAGCCCGATAGCCTGCTCATGCCGAGAGGCGTCATAATGAAGAGAGATATCGCCGGCATGAAGATGGCGGCTCAGGAAAAGGTGACGGAGCACGTAGCTCACGGATGGTACGAAGACGGCGCTCCCAAGCACCCTTACCAGGGTGAAACGAAGCCAAAACACGGCGATTATGTGACGGACAAGAAATATTCATGGTTCAAGGCACCACGTTATGACGGTGAACCCTGTGAAGTTGGCCCGCTTGCACGCGTTCTTGTTGCCTATGGAAAAGGCAATAAAGAGATTAAGGCTCTTGTGGACAGCACCTTGACAAAACTTGGCGTTCCTGTGCAGGCCCTTTTTTCAACTCTCGGCAGAACTGCGGCACGAGGTCTTGAGACAGTTGCAATAGGTGCTGCAACAGAGCGTTGGGTTATGGAGCTCATTGAGAATCTGAAAAGCGGGGACACGAAAACCTATACGGCGTGGGAAATGCCGAACAGCGCTATGGGTGTTGGCCTGAATGACGTTCCGAGAGGATCTCTCGGCCACTGGATTAATATTGAAAACAAGGTCATCAAGAATTACCAGTATGTCGTTCCTTCAACATGGAACCTTGGGCCAAGATGCGAAAAAGGCAAACTGGGACCTGTTGAAGAGGCTCTTATCGGAACTCCCGTTGCAGATCCCAAGAGGCCTCTTGAAATTTTACGCACGATACACTCGTTTGACCCGTGTATCGCATGCGGCGTGCATGTAATTGACCCGGAATCAAACCAGGTTTACGATATAAAAGTTCTGTAATCATGTTTTTTAAAATTCTCCCCCGGTTTTCTCTATGTACGGAAGGCCGGGGGATTTTTTTTGCCGTTCCAGGTCTTATTTTAATAACATTTTATTGATTCGCGATATGAAAGGCTATATGAAAAAGTGATATAATTTATTGCGAAACCGCCATAAAATAATTAATTTGAAAGATAAGAAATGAAACAAAATCACATCATGATTCTCGGGGTAGGCTGTATACTTTTTACAGATGAGGGTTTTGGAATACGCGTTATAGAAAAATTACAGGAGCTCTACGAGTTTCCGGAAAATATCTCATTGGTTGACGGCGGGGTTCTCGGCCTTAACCTCCTTGGCGTTATATCCGAAGCCGACCACCTTATTGTGGTGGATGCCGTAAGAAACAAAGGAGAGGCAGGATCTCTTTACCGCCTTGAAGGGGCTGCTATTCCTGAACGGATAAGAGCCAAAAACTCCCTCCACCAGGTCGATTTTCTTGAAGCATTGACTATGTGCCAGGCTCTTGATAAGGTTCCAAAGACGGTAATTCTCGGAGTTGAGCCGGAGGATATCGATACACTTGGGCTTGATCTGACTTCCGCAACAAAATCACAGATTGATCCTATGATTGGACTGGTATTAAAAGAGCTTGATCGTATAGGCGCCGGTTATCAGAAAAGGAGCGGTACATAATGTGTCTTGCAATTCCTTCAAAAATTGTGAAGATTGAAAACAACATGGGTATAATAGATGTTGATGGGGTTCAGAGACAGGCAAGCCTGCTTCTTCTGGAAGATCCGAAGGTAGGAGAATATGTGATAGTTCATGCCGGCTTTGCGATAAAAAAAATAGACGAAGAGGCAGCTATGGAAACTCTGAAAGTTCTTCGCGAAGCGCTTGCTTTTGCGGAAAAAAGTGAACCTGCCGGTTGAGCATTCAGCACTCCTTCCATAAAGGTCTCAGAGGGTTTTCATGCAAAGGGAGTACACTGCAAGAAGAATAGAGGTTGAAGGAATCGTGCAGGGTGTCGGTTTCCGTCCCTTTGTTTATCAGCTTGCAATTTTTCATAACCTGAAAGGAGAAGTATTAAACACTTCTGCCGGAGTATCAATTCATGTTGAAGGGATTCATGAAAACATTGAATCCTTCTCCCGGGATCTATCAGACAAAAAGCCACTTCTTGCACGAGTAACATCTGTTTCAAATTATCCCGAAAAATTAAAAAATTTTGCAGACTTTTCCATTATAAAAAGCAAGATAATGGAGTTGCGATCCGCACTTATTTCGCCAGATGTAAGCATTTGTGATGACTGTATTAAAGAGCTTTTCGCCCCTCAGGACCGGAGATTCCAATATCCTTTTATAAATTGCACAAACTGCGGACCGAGATATACCATAATCGGTGACATCCCGTACGACAGACCGAATACTTCCATGAAAAACTTCAGGATGTGCGCAAAATGCCAGGCGGAGTATGATGACCCTGGAAACAGGAGATTTCATGCTCAACCGAACGCATGCCATGATTGCGGTCCTTCATTGACTCTTTATGATAACAACAGAAAAATGATTGACGATAAAAATACGGTTGCAACAGCTGCCGGACTTTTGAAACAGGGCCTTATCGTTGCGATAAAAGGGCTCGGTGGTTTTCATCTTGCGGCAGATGCTGAAAACGATAAAGCGGTTTACACTCTCAGAAAAAAAAAGCTGCGGGAAGAAAAACCTTTTGCTATCATGTCCTTTGACATGGAGAGAATAAAAAGATTTGCCGTTGTCGAACCTGATGAAGAGATTCTTTTATCATCTTACAGGCGGCCTATCGTTCTTTTAAAAAAGAAAGAACCGAATTCACTTTCCCTCGAAGTATCTCCAAGAAACAAATATTTCGGAACAATGCTTCCGTATACGCCCCTGCATTACCTTCTACTGCGGCATGATTTTACCGCCCTCGTCATGACAAGCGGAAACAGAAGCGAAGAGCCCATATCAATCGACAACGAGGATGCGTTCAACAGGTTTTCAGATATTGCCGATTTTTATCTGACCCACAACAGGGACATCTACTTAAGAAGCGATGACTCGATAACGAAAAGAACCGCTGGAGCGACAAGATTCATCAGGCGTTCAAGAGGGTATGTTCCGGAGCCTGTTTTTCTGAGCAGAAAGATAGATCCTGTTCTTGCGTGCGGGGCTGAAATGAAGAACACGATTTGCATCACCAGGGATAATAAGGCGTTTTTGAGCCAGCATATAGGGGATCTTGAAAATCTGTCCACTCTTGATTTCTTTGAGCTTACCATCCGGCATATGAAGAGAATTCTTGATGTAGATCCTGAAATTGTAGCCTGCGATCTTCATCCTGATTATCTAAGTACAAAATATGCGCTATCGCTGAAAAATGTTAAAGTAGTGAGAGTTCAGCATCATCACGCCCATATCGCAGGATGCATGGCTGAAAACATGGCTGAAGGACCTGTTATCGGCTTGTCGTTTGACGGGACAGGCTATGGAGAAGACGGTAAAATATGGGGTGGAGAGATCCTGATTGCCGAAAAGCAACGGTTTACAAGGGCAGCCCATATTTCTTATATCCCGATGCCGGGAAGCGTGGCAGCTATTAGGGAACCGTGGCGCATGGCCGCAAGTTATCTTTATGATGCTTTCGGTGAAGAGATATGGGGACTGGATCTTCCCGTATTAAAAGAAAAAAGCGAAGATAAAATCAGATTTATTATTGGTATGATTACAAAAAAAATCAATTCGCCTGAAACATCGAGTCTGGGAAGACTTTTTGACGGTATTTCAGCTATTCTCGGCATACGCCAACATGTTTGCTTTGAAGGTCAGGCGGCAATGGAACTTGAGATGCTGTCTGAGGAGAATTCAGGTGGAAAATATGATTATGAATGGATATCGGATGATAATGTATATAAAATTTTAACAGCTCCTATAATTAAAGGTGTTGTTTCGGATCTTCACAACGGTATTACTCCTTCTGTAATAGGCGGAAAATTTCACGGGACAGTGATATGCCTGTATACGGAGCTTTGTAAAATGATAAGAAAGGATACCGATATTGAACAAATCGCATTAAGCGGCGGTGCATTCCAGAATTCGATACTATTATCCGGTATGATCAAATCCCTTGAAGAAAACAGGTTTAAAGTTTATTCTCATAAATTTGTTCCGTCAAATGACGGAGGAATTTCACTTGGGCAGGCGATGATTGCCGGGACGGATATATAATATGACCATAAAACATGCAGACGAATACAGAGATCCTGAGATTTCACGAAAAATTGTTGAACAGATAAATAATCTGAGCAAAAAAAAGATCCGTTTGATGGAAGTATGCGGTACGCATACAATGTCGATATTCAGAAACGGTATAAGAAAACTGATCCCGGATACGATATCCCTGCTTTCCGGGCCGGGATGTCCCGTTTGTGTAACAGCCCAGAACGAGATAGACGCCTTTATTGAAATATCGGGAAAACCGGATACTATTATAACAACTTTCGGTGATTTAATGAGGGTTCCCGGAACAGGTTCTTCACTGCAAAAAGAGCGGGCAAAAGGCAAAGATATCCGCATCATCTATTCCACTTTTGACGCGATTGAAATCGCAAGGAAAAATCCCGATAAGAGAGTTATCTTTCTTGGTGTCGGCTTCGAGACAACTGCTCCAACTGTCGCTGCATCCATATTATCCGCAAGAGATATGAAAATTGATAACTATTTTGTTTATTCGGCTCATAAAACAGTGCCGCGGGCTCTTTTCGCTCTCATGAAGACCGAAGGAATTAAAATTGACGGGTTTATCCTGCCGGGACATGTTTCCGTGATTATCGGAACCGGAGCATATCTTCCGTTTTTCAATCGCTTTAAAATGCCTTGCGTAGTTGCCGGTTTCGAACCGTCCGATATTCTGCAGGCTATACTTATGCTTGCTGAGCAGATAGAAAATAAATCTCCGGAGCTTAAAAATGCGTACACGCGGGCTGTCTCTTTTAAAGGAAATGAAAAAGCAATCAGGATAATGAATGATGTATTTGAACAGGCAGATGTTGCGTGGCGGGGGATAGGAGTTATTCCGGGAAGCGGGCTTAAAATCAGGGACGAATTTTCAAATTTTGACGCCGGGAAAAAATTTGAAATAATCAGTAAAGATTCGAAAGAACCCAAAGGATGCGCCTGCGGCGAAATACTTACAGGTCTCAAAACCCCTGTTGAATGCCCTCTTTATAAAAAAATCTGTACCCCTGTTGAACCAGTCGGACCCTGCATGGTTTCAAGCGAAGGGACATGCGCAGCTTATTATAAATATCACAACGGAGATTAGTTTCATAGGGATAATAGAGATGAAAACCGACAGAATATTACTGGATCACGGAAGCGGCGGGAAAATCTCCCACTCGCTTACACTGGATATCATGCTTCCGGTGTTTGACAACCCGATGCTTTCAAAATTAAATGACGGGGCAATATTGAATATAGGTGGAAAGAAATTTGCCTTTTCAACGGATACGTACGTAGTTGATCCTATTTTTTTTCCTGGAGGAAATATAGGCGAGCTTGCAATCTACGGAACAGTGAACGATATTGCAATGTGCGGAGGCACTCCTCTCTATCTGAGCGCAGGGCTTGTCATTGAAGAAGGTTTTCCGATCTCTGATCTTAAGAAGATAATAAAATCGATGGGGGCTGCTGCTGCAAAAGCGGGAGTTAAGGTTGTAACAGGCGATACCAAGGTCGTCCCGAAAGGTGCTGCCGACAAGATATTCATAAACACATCGGGAATCGGACCGATACCAGATGATATTGATGTCGGATGCGAAAAGGCGGTTCCCGGAGATATAATTATATTAAGCGGTACTATCGCAGATCATGGCATAACCGTTTTGACCCAGCGGGAAGGGATGACTTTTACTTCTTCCGTTAAAAGCGATACCGCGCCTTTAAATCACATGGTCGAAAAAATATTTTCTTCGAGCAAAAATATACATGTGTTGCGTGATCCGACGCGTGGAGGAGTGGGTACTTCTTTGAATGAAATAGCTGAAAAGTCCAATTGCGGGATTAAGATTTATGAGAATAAGATACCTGTAAAAAATGAAGTCAAAGGGATTTGTGAACTGCTCGGCTTTGATCCTCTTTATATTGCAAATGAGGGAAAGCTGCTTGCTTTTGTTTCGCCGGAAGATGCCGGAAAGGTCCTTTCAGCAGTAAGGAAAGATGAATTCGGAAATGAAGCCTGTATAATCGGAGAGGTGGTGCCGGGACATCCTGGAAAAGTTTTCCTCGAAACAGGAATAGGCGGAACACGGATGGTTGATATGCTCACAGGCGAGCAGCTCCCCAGAATATGCTGAAAGAAAGAGAAACGGGTACCGAATGAAGTTCAAGAACAAAATTTTAGCTGTATTGATTTTATTTTTTATAAGCATGGGCTGCAACCTGAAAAAAGAGGTTCTTCTTTCAGGCAGAACCATGGGCACTACATATAATATCAAGGTTGTGACCTGGTTTTATAAAGATACTGCAGAATTGAAAGATAAGATTGAGAAGGGGCTGAAAGAAGTAAACAACAGCATGTCCGTTTTTATTGATGATAGCGAAATAAGCAGATTCAACAGGTTTAACTCCCGTGAAAATTTTTTTATTTCAGATGATTTTTTGCGTGTTATGACCGTTGCCCGGAAAATATACGGGCTTTCCGGAGGAGCATGGGACGGAACAGTGTCTCCCCTTGTTGACTTGTGGGGGTTCGGCAAAGCCGGAAATGAGAACCGGGTTCCCCAAAAAAAAGAGATTGAAGCCCGGCTTGCAAATGTCGGGTTCGATAAAATTGAGATATCTGAAAATGGATATCTTGCAAAGAAAAACCCGATTGTAGGCATTGATCTTGGCTCAATTGCCAAAGGATATGGTGTTGACCGGACTGCGGAAGTCATCAGAAATAATGGTATAAGTAACTTTCTTGTTGAAATAGGAGGTGAAGTTTATGCCTCAGGCTATAAAATTACCGGCGGATACTGGCTGGTCGGTATAAATACTCCCGATAAAGATTCTCTTAACGGCGATATTTATAAAACGATACGCTTAAAAAATAAGGCGCTTGCCACAAGCGGGGATTACAGGAATTTTTTTGAGAAAAACGGAAAGGCATATTCGCATATCATAGATCCCAAAACAGGATATCCCGTGAATAACGGGATTGTCAGTGTTTCTGTTGTGGCCGATGATTGCACTTTTGCCGACGGACTTGCAACTGCAATCATGGTTACAGGGCTTGAAAAAGGGCTTGAAATTGTGAATAAACTTACCGGTGTTGAATGCCTTGTAGTTATAAAGAATAAGGATGGTACTCTTACCGACTATTTTTCAAAAGGATTCAGAAATGATGAAAAGATCCCTTTTGAAAGATGACAGTTTTGTAAAAACCAAGATTAGAATTTATTTGACAAGAATTTTATACTTATATAATCAACTTATTATAAAAAGCAGATTTTTATTTTTTGGAGCTGACTGTTTTTGGTGTAATTCTCTCTGCTCC
>JAUPLM010000115.1 GCA_030836965.1 Thermodesulfobacteriota bacterium
CACGCACGCATTTCTGTGAGGTTACCGCCCTCACATAGTTCCTTTTCTCCTCTCCGAGAAAGGTTCGCTTGAACTGCACCATACCTGCGTTCGTGAAGAGCAGGGTGGGATCATCCGCCGGAACAAGGGATGAACTTCTCACTACCTGATGATTCTGCTTTTTGAAATATTCAAGAAACTCCCTGCGAATCTCGCTGCCTGTCATTCACAACTCCATATTTGTTTTCAAATGTAAATTTATTTCTGTAACCTGATAGCAAATGAATTTGCCTTTTAGACGCAGATGAACGCAGATTCAGGGATTATAAATATAAAACGCTGAACAATTATCTGCTCATATCGGCGAAAATCCGCGTCCTGATTCAGCATTCGGATCCATCGCAAAATAACTGCTCTATTTTTTTACAGCGGCCTGTTCCTCTTTAATCTCTTCCTTTACCGGCGGAAGACCGACCGTTTCTCTCACCTTTGCGTAAAGGCTGTTGAATATATCCGTATTTTCCTTTAAAAATTTCTTAACGTTCTCGCGGCCCTGGCCTATTCTTTCACCGTTATATGAATACCATGCTCCACTTTTGTCGATTACTCCGAGCTCGGCACCTATGTCGACCGCATCACCTATCTTCGATATCCCTTCTCCGTACATAATGTCGAATTCAGCCTCTTTGAAAGGCGGAGCCATCTTGTTTTTGACAACCCGGACCTTTGTCCTGTTTCCGACGACATCCTGTCCCTCTTTGATGGATGCGGTACGGCGTATATCAAGTCTTACCGACGAGTAAAACTTCAGAGCATTTCCTCCTGTGGTTGTTTCCGGATTTCCGAATACAATACCTATCTTCATTCTTATCTGATTTATGAAAATAACCGAAGTCATCGTCTTGCCGATTGTTCCGGTCAGTTTTCTTAAAGCCTGTGACATCAGTCTTGCCTGAAGCCCCATATGGGAATCACCCATTTCGCCCTCAATTTCCGCTCTAGGAACAAGAGCGGCAACGGAATCGATCACCAGAATATCTATAGCCCCGCTTCTCACCAGCATATCGGCGATTTCCAGGGCCTGTTCCCCGGTATCGGGCTGAGCTACGAGAAGTTCATCGCAGTTGACTCCGATTCTTCTTGCATAACCTGTGTCAAGAGCATGTTCCGCGTCTATAAAAGCGGCAATTCCGCCCTGCTTCTGGGCTTCAGAAACGGCGTTAAGAGCCAGGGTTGTCTTGCCCGACGATTCGGGCCCGAATATTTCTATAACCCTTCCCCTTGGAAGGCCTCCCACGCCAAGCGCCTTATCAAGCGCAAGCGATCCGGTTGATATTACGGGAACATCTATTACCGGCCTGCTGCCCAGCTTCATAATCGACCCTTTACCGAACTGGCGCTCTATCTGCCCTATCGCGGTATCAACCGCTTTTTCCTTATCTATGGAATTGCTCATAATCCCTCCTCTCTTCCTGTATATCTGAAAAACATCTGATCGGTTTTTACACGAAATCCGATATAAACCATTATTCCTGGATGAAGCGCGACTTAAGCGGAATGGCTTTTTAAGAAGCCGTTAAAGGCACTTTCAAAAGCTCCGTATAAACAGGGCCTGCAGGCAAAAGATCGCTTTTAAAGAGAATGATCTCCCCCGCCTCAAAAATATCAGTGTTAAAATCCTTATGCGTTCTCATTGCTTCGATCAGTTTCTCACTGTTAACTCTCTCCTTGAAGCGGCCTATGGTAAGATGTCCCTTAAACGGTCTCTCCTCTTTTTTAAAACCTGATTTCTCCAGCATTTTTTCAAGAGCATCCTGAAGAGTGGAAAGCATGGGCACCTGGCCTGAAAGCCCGACCCATATCACCCGCGGGCGGGAAACAGACTGAAATACGCCTATCCCTTTTGCAGAAAGCGTTACGGGTGGACAGTTGCCTGCACATGCATCTATTGCAATCTTTATGTTTTTTATATCCGATTCGCTAATGTCTCCGAAAAATTTCAGAGTTAGATGAATGTGTCCGGGCCGGACCCATCTTACCGGAAGCCTGTATCGCTTCAAATCTTCCTGAATTTTATTTATTGAAGATAATATATTTTCCGGAAGCCGCAGCGCTATAAAAGCTCTCATAGTGAGATCTTGAGACCTTTGCATAACGCCCCCTTTTGCCCGATTACGCTAAGTCTCTGGTCTCTGGTTTGTAGTTTCTGGTTTTTCTTTTTTAACCAGAAACCAGAAACCATGAACCAAAAACCTAAGTCTTTATTCCCGCCTTCCTTGAACTTGAGCAAAATTGAATGTTCTTCAAAGGTCTCACCTTTTCATAAAATAATCCGAGGCTATGTCATGGTATGGCTGATCGATAGGCATCAACCATCCGGCAGTGTAAACTGCGGTTCGCCAAGGAAGAACCTTCCCTTTGTAATCCATTCCTTCAATATATCAGCTATTTCGCGGGCCTTCGAAAAACTTGAAAGCGGGACTGTCGGAACCTTTTCGCCCCTGAATGTTATAAACCCGCTTTTTAACTGGGCATAACTCACCTGGCCGTATGATTTTGAAATCCCGTTCGGGTAGTCATTACCGTAGTCGATAATCTGAGTAAATATGTCATCATCGGATATGCCGGTATATGATGCTATCTCTTCATTCAACACCGGAATAGGGACACCGAGCCCGACTGACAGGGAACAGCCATAACCCTGGAGACCTACGCCGACCAGCCAGTCAGGACTCATATTCTTGAGGTCCCCCATGACCCACATGGTGCCGGCCGGGGTGACCGGCACTCCCTTTTCGTTTCTTTTCGCGGCAGGCTTATGCTGCGTTCCGTGCCAGGTAACATAACCTGTTCCGCCGCCGAGGAATATTCTTGTCCCAAGACCTATTGTTTTATAATGAGGATCATTAAAAAGGGGGCTGAATTCCCCGGCCGAACAGTAATTTGCATTCCCGGCTCTCGGTTTCAAAGCGCCCATGTAAGTATATATCGTTTTATCCGTCAGGTTAACGGCGCAGTTATAATTCTGATATCCGTTTCTCGGGTTACAGAGAACGGCATTAGGAAGCGTTGCAATGGAAATCTCTTTTTCAACAAAACGGTTTGGGTAGCATGCCGTGCCGTATGCGGTAGCTTTGAGATACACCTTCTTCCCTGCCACCAGATCCTGTATGACATGTCCGCCCCCGTAATTGAACTCACCGGGATAGACCTTGTTCAAAGGATCGTCTTCGCATGGTTCCGTTGCTCCTATATAACAATCGACTGCTGCAACTCCTGCGTATGCGGGCACGTTGTTAAGCCAGACTTTGGACGCTTTTATGGTGGGAACCGAATGCCCGAAATTGATAAAAGCGCCTGAAGAGCACATCGGTGCAAATGTTCCTGTAGTAACAACATCCACACGTTTTGCAGCCTTAACCGGCCCTTCGTTTTTAACTATATCGATCATTTCCCCGGCGGTAACTACAACAACTTTTCCGGATCTTATCTTTTCGTTGATCTCCCTGTAACTCTTCTTTACCTTATATTCTTCCTTCATAATCCCTTCTCCTGCTTGGTTTCCGCACTGGAAACTCGACTGTGCCCAAAATACCTCTCCGGACCTAAACTAGTTCGATCCGGATCCAACTGCATTTATCTTTCCCGTA
>JAUPLM010000116.1 GCA_030836965.1 Thermodesulfobacteriota bacterium
CAAGGGGGATGAAAGAGGCGGAGATGGAGATAATTGCGGGGCTCATCGTCGATGTCCTCAGGAATCACAGGGATGATTCGGTTGTCCGGCGGACAAAAGATAAAGTCCTCGAACTTTGCAATGCTTTTCCGATATATAATAATTGTTGATGATGGTTTCGTAAAAATGCTGATTTTATGCCGTTTTACGGCAACCCGTTTTCGATGAACTTATTGGAAGTCTGAATATGCTCTCTTAATGAGATTTTTGGGGATTTTAAAATCACTTCACTAAATCACTAGAAGGTTTGGGCTGCCGCCCTCAAAGCCTTGTGATTTTTAACGCTTAAGTGATTTAAAAATCTGTTTCCCAAAAATCTCAAATCCGTTCGCATATGACTTCCAACTGGTTCATTAAAATTGAGGAAGTATATGGTATCAAAAATTATCATCGTAAGGAGTTTGTGAAACAGATGCCGGATAAAAGCAGCCGCCCTTCATGGGACAGATATTTTATGGATATCACGGCCCTTGTAGCCCGAAGATCTACATGCTTAAGGCGCTCCGTGGGCGCTTCGATAGTCAAGGACAAGAGGATTCTATCAACAGGTTATAACGGCGCTCCTTCGGGTTTGAAGCACTGCCTTGAAATCGGTTGCCTTCGTGAAAAAATGAATGTTTCGTCAGGAGAGCGACATGAGCTCTGCCGGGGAATTCATGCCGAGCAGAATGCTATAATTCAGGCCGCTTTTCACGGGGTTTCCATACGCGGCGCGGCTCTTTATTGTACCAACCTTCCCTGTTCCATATGCGCCAAGATGATAATAAATGCCGGCATAAAAAAAATATATTATCTGGATGGATATGCGGACGCCATCTCTTCCGGAATGCTTCAGGAAGCTGGAATAGAGGTAGTCAAAATTGAGAATATCTGACATGGAGGCTTTTTTATGAAATGCCCTTTTTGCGCGGAGCTTGACAACAAGGTGATCGATTCAAGATTGAGCAAGGATGGGAACGTGATCCGCAGGCGCAGGGAATGCATAGGATGCAGCAGGCGGTTTACTACATATGAGCAGATTGAAGAGATTCCTGTTGTGATCATCAAGAAAGACGGGCGCAGGGAGGTTTTTTCAAGGGACAAGGTCCGCAACGGTATGCAGAAAGCATGCGAAAAAAGAAACATAAGCATGAATGTCATAGAAGATTTTCTGGATGAACTCGAGCGGGATCTCAGGGAGACCGGAGAAAAGGAGATACCTGCTCATGTAGTCGGCGAAAAGATCATGGCCAAGCTTCATGACATTGACGGCGTGGCGTATGTCAGGTTCGCTTCGGTGTACAGGGAATTCAAGGATGTTAATGATTTTGTTTCGGAACTTAAGAAACTGTTAAGCAAATGAAACTATCTGCCGGCTAAAGCCGGTAGTTTCAGGGGTTCGGGGATTCAAAGGAGTGTACGAAAAGCTTTTCTTCCACCACTCGGCCCCTTGACCCCTCGAACCCTTTTCAGGCAAGATCCCAAAAGATATTTTTTTGCCTGATTGAAACTTTGTCTGTAAAGCATGGTTGTAGGCTTGTAAATATGGATGACACATTCTTCATGAAGATGGCGCTTGATCTTGCGGAGAAAGGCCGCGGATTTACCTCCCCGAATCCCATGGTCGGCGCTGTTGTCGTTAAAGACGGCAAGGTTGCCGGCAAAGGATATCATGAAGCGGCAGGAAAACCTCATGCGGAGGTGAATGCCATTGACGACGCAAAGGCCGGCGCAGGCGGCGCCGTTCTTTACGTTACTCTTGAACCGTGCAACCATTTTGGGAAAACGCCTCCATGCACTGAAAAAATTATTGAATCAGGCATAAAAAAGGTTGTAGCGGCCGTAAGGGATCCCAATCCCGGTGTTAAAGGAGACGGCGCAGAGTTTTTAAGAAGCAGGGGAGTGGAAGTAGTCTTTGGAATTTGTGAAAAAGAGGCGATAAAGCAGAACGAGGTTTTTTTTAAATATATTAAAACAAAGCGGCCATTTGTAACAGTTAAATGCGCTTCGACGCTGGACGGTAAAATTGCGACCAAAACAGGAGATTCCAAATGGATTACAGGCGAGGAATCGAGGCAATTCGTTCACCGGCTGAGGCATTTTAACGATGCCATTATGGTCGGCATTGATACCGTCAAAAGGGATGACCCTAAGCTTACAACCCGGATTGAAGGATTAAAGGGCCGGAACCCGGCAAGAATAATTCTCGATTCAAGGCTTTCAATTTCTGAAGATGCGTTTGTATTGCAGCAGAATGCAGGTTCTGATACAGTTATCATAGTATGCGGTCCGTTGATAGATGCAGCCTTGTTACGGAAAAAAGCGGAGTTTGAGCAAAAAGGCATTAAGATTATCGAGTCCCCGGAGAAAGGCAACCTGATAGATCTCGATTTTCTTATGGCAAACCTCGGCTCGATCGGGATTACAAGCCTTTTAATTGAGGGTGGAAGCCGGGTGATGGCATCCGCCTTTTCTGCCGGGATAGTTGATAAAATTTTCTTTTTCTTTGCCCCCATGATTCTCGGCGGTGACGGCGTAACTATCTGCAGCGGTCCCGGACCGGTCCTTATGCGTGATGCCATTTCCGTGAAGGATGTTAATATTCGCAGGTTTGGAGAAGACATTCTGGTTGAAGGATATATACGATAATATGTTTACCGGAATAATCGAAAGCCTCGGTAGTATCAAGACGATCCGTTCCTCTGGAAGCGGAGGAAAGCGTTTTGCCGTAGAGGCCGATATCAGCCTTGACGGAACAGGTATAGGTGAGAGCATTGCCGTAAACGGAGCCTGCCTGACTGTTGTCAGTATCGCCGGAAAGCGTTTTGATGTCGATGTATCACCTGAGACTCTTGAAAAAACAACCCTGGGGAACGCAAAGGCCGGAGAAAGGGTAAATATAGAGCGGGCCATGCGTCTTTCAGACCGTCTGGACGGGCACCTTGTTTCAGGGCATATAGACGGGGTGGGTGTTATAACCGGAAAAAAAGCTGCCGGAAACGCAGTAATAATAACTTTCAGCATACCCGGTTCGATTTCCCGTTATGTAATTAAAAAAGGATCTGTTGCGGTTGACGGCGTGAGCCTTACGGTGAACAACTGTGATGAGGGATGGTTTGAAGTGAGCATAATTCCTCATACAGCAGGGCTCACTACGATGGGTATAAAGGATGCGGGCGGTCTTGTTAATATTGAAACCGATATGATAGGCAGGTATGTTGAACGCTTTGTGGGCTTGCAGGCTGATAATGATAAGAAAAAGATTGAAAAATCATCAATAGATATGGCTTTTCTGGCTAAAGCCGGATATCTGTAGAAGAAAAAGGGTTCCCGCCACACCGATTGGCGGATTCGCCACAAATATTGGCGAACATTCTGCCTTCGGCAAGGATTCGAGGGTTCAGGTAAAAAATGGTAAAAGGAGATGTGTTTAAAAAATGCCGTTAATTTCAATTGAAGAAGCAATCAGGGACATAAAAGAAGGGCGCATGGTTATTCTGTCTGATGACGAAGACCGTGAAAATGAAGGCGATCTGACCATGGCGGCCGAAAAAGTAAACCCTGAAGCTATAAATTTCATGTCAAAATACGGGCGGGGACTTATATGTCTTTCCATGACGGGGGAGAAGATCGATTCACTTGAGCTTCCGCCCATGGTCGAAAACAATACTTCCATGTTTCAGACAGGTTTTACGGTTTCCATAGAGGCGAGATGCGGCGTTACCACCGGAATTTCAGCCGCTGACCGCGCCATAACCATACTCACCGCCATAGCAGACGGCGCGAAGCCGAAGGATCTTGTCAGACCCGGTCACATTTTTCCTTTAAGAGCGAGAGACGGGGGTGTGATGGTGCGTTCCGGTCAGACGGAGGGATCCGTCGATCTGGCGCGTCTTGCCGGATTGAAACCGGCCGGAGTAATCTGCGAGATAATGGATGAAGACGGTTCGATGGCCAGAATGCCTGCCCTTGAAAAATTCAGTGAAACGCACGGAATAGGCATTTGCACTATAGCGGATCTCATCGAATACCGTATGAGAACCGAAAGCTTTGTCAGAAGAGCGGCGGAAACAATGATTCCGACTTCATATGCCGGAGAGTTCAGGGCGATTGTATATGAAAACGATGTTGATGACTTTCTCCATATCGCGCTGGTCAAGGGAGAGATAGATCCTGAAAAGCCTGTTCTTGTCAGGGTTCATTCAGAATGTCTTACCGGAGATATATTCGGATCTTTAAGGTGTGACTGCGGCGATCAGCTTCACGAGTCGATGCGGATGATTCAGAAGGAGGATATGGGAGTTCTTCTTTATATCCGCCAGGAAGGACGCGGCATCGGACTCGTCAACAAGATTAAAGCCTATGCCTTGCAGGACCAGGGCTTTGATACTGTCGAGGCGAATGAAAAACTTGGTTTTAAGGCGGATATCAGAAATTACGGCATCGGCGCCCAGATTCTGGTTGATCTCGGCGTAAGAAAGATGAGGCTTATAACGAACAATCCCAAAAAGATGGTCGGACTCGATGGATATGGATTAAGCATTATTGAACAGGTCGGGATTGAAATCGAGGCGAATAAATATAACAAGTGTTATCTTGAGTGCAAGAAGCTTAAAATGGGGCACCTCATCAATGTTGATGTTGCTCCTTAAGCTTATAACCTTTTGATTTTTTCTTAAAACATGGAGGAGGATATGCCTAAAATTATCGAAGCCAGGCTTATCGCTGAAGGCAAGAAATTTGCAATTGTGGCAAGCCGGTTTAATGATTTTATCACGGACAGGCTTGTCGGCGGAGCCGTTGACGCGCTGCTGCGGTCAGGGGCAATGGAATCCGATATTGAAATAGTAAAGGTTCCGGGTTGTTTTGAGATTCCTCTTGTTGCAAAAAAGATGGCGGCAAGAAAGAAGTATAATGCCATTATCTGCCTTGGGGCTGTTATCCGTGGAGCAACGCCGCACTTTGATTATGTGAGCGCCGAAGTTTCCAAAGGAATCGCCATGGTCGGTCTGGAGGCATCGGTTCCGGTCATTTTCGGAATAATAACAGCCGATACGATAGAGCAGGCAATCGAGCGGGCAGGCACCAAGGCCGGAAACAAGGGCTGGAGCGCCGCGATATCCGCCGTTGAAATGGCAAACCTCATAGAAATCGTCGATCAAGCGTAGAAATGGGACTTCGCCGAAGGTCAAGAGAGCTTGCCATGCAGGCTCTTTTTTATATGGATAAGTGCAGGGATAATTCGGAAGGGAAACTGAAGCTCTTCCGCGATAATTTCGATCCCGCAGAAGATGTACTTCCTTTTTTTGAGAGGCTTGTGAGGGGCGTTATATGCTCCGAGCAGGAGATTGATTCCATAATAGAGCAGTTTTCCAGCAACTGGAAAATAAGCCGCATGTCGTGTGTCGACAGGAATATCATGAGAATAGCGGTCTATGAACTTCTCTGGTGCAGTGATATTCCAGCCAAAGTGTCTATAAACGAGGCAATCGACATAGGTAAAAAATACGGAACTGAAGAGTCGGGGCCGTTTATCAACGGCATCCTTGACAGTATCCGGGACGCGATAGAAAAAGAAATAATTAAACGAAAAAATTCAGAAGTTGTTTAAAAGACTTATAATAACGGAGGTTGATTTGATCATAAAAGATTTGACTCTCGGACCGATAATGGCGAACTGCTTTATCGTGGGATGTGAAACTACAAGAGAAGCGGCTGTGATCGACCCGGGTGATGAGTCTGATAAGATTCTGATGGCTCTTGCCGGACTCAAGCTAAAAGTTAAATACATAATAAACACCCACGGCCATTTTGATCATGTGGGAGCAAACAGGAGGATGAAAGAAGCAACAGGCGCGGATATTCTGATACACAGCCTTGATGCTCCCATGCTCACCCATCTTTCGGCAAGCGCTTCGGCGTGGGGGCTTCACGCGGATGATTCTCCGCTTCCTGACCGGATGTTAAAAGACGGCGACGAGATAAAAATCGGGAATATCACCCTGAAAGTCATTCATACGCCGGGGCATACACCGGGCGGCATCGCCCTTTATTCCGACGGATGCGTTTTTGTCGGAGATACCCTCTTTGCTGGATCAATAGGCCGTACAGATTTTCCGGGGGGCGATTTCGATACAATAATATCGAGCATAAGGAAAAAACTTTTTGTTCTGGGAGATGATGTGAGGGTTTTTACGGGACACGGTCCTGAAACAACCATCGGTGATGAAAAAAGGCACAATCCTTTTGTAGGAATCAGATAGCTACCCGCATAATTACGGGAAAAAGTTGTCGGCGTTGTATTCTATGACCTCCCTTTTCAGGATATCATAGTAATTCATAATCTGATTTATGTAGTTTACCGCTTCAATGCCCCTGCAGTACCCGTATTTTGTTTTCGAATAATACCTTTGCTCGCTCAGCAGGGGAAGTACTTTTGAAAGAGACGCCCAGTTGTTCGGATTCAGATTTTTTTTGACGGCAAGGTCCCGCGCGTCCATTATATGTCCCTCGCCTATATTATAGGCCGCAAGTGCTATGAGCAGCCTGTCCAGACCGGATGCCCTGTCATAGGAATTATAAAGATTCTTTAAATGCCTTACTCCCGCATAGATGCTCTGTTCAGGGTCATAAATATCCATGAAACCGAGGGAAAAAGCCGTCTGTTCCGTTATCTGCATGAGCCCGTGCGCGCCCGCATGGCTTTGCGCCAGAGGGTCGAAATGGGATTCCTGATATGCCTGCGCCGTTATAAGCCTCCAGTCAAAACCTTCTTTTGCAGACGCGTCTTTAATCATCTGGCTGTAGAGGGGAAACCTTATCTGCATCATTGCATAAAAATTATTTATATCGAAATTGTCAAATGAATCTATGCCCGAATAGTACCGGTTATAAATTTCAGCGAATTTCCCGTTTGTTTTTATTGTCTTAAAAAAAGAATTTATGCGATCCGCAAGGGATAACGCGTTTTTATCAACCACCCAGACCAGAGACTCGTATTCCCCTATTGCCCCTGTGACGGTTACTCTCCGATAGTATCGCCGGTTGAGATATGCCACATTGGAGTAGGCGACCGTTACTTCAATTTCATCCCTGGCAACATTTCTTATAAGTTCTTCCGTGGCGATATCTTCGTTAAGAGCTATTTTGAGATTTATTCCCCGCGCCTGAAGTTCCTTGAGCCGTTCTTCATAGGGCATGCCTTTTCTGACATGGACGGTACGGCCGGCGAGGTCCTCCTTATTTAGTATAAACTGGTTTTTTTTGTTTACGATGATATGCTGCCTGACACGCATGTAGCCGTCTGAAAATGCCGCCTCCTTCTTCCTTTCCGGAGATGCGGTCATGCTTGCCGCGATGAACGCTCCTTTGCTGTTTTTTAAAGCGGGAATAAGATCTTCCCATTTTTCGATAATCTGTACCCTTAGTTTTACGCCGAGGTGGTCCGCAAAAGCTTTTGCGAGTTCATACTCAAAGCCCGCAGGCTGATCCCTGTAAATATAGAAGCTATGAGCGTTATTCTGGGTAATGAGAGTGATTTCACCCTTTTTTAGGATATATCTGAGGCTTGTGTCCTCCGCGCTCTTTTCAAATACGACAAAGAA
>JAUPLM010000117.1 GCA_030836965.1 Thermodesulfobacteriota bacterium
AGGTATGGAATGCTTTACAGTATGAAAGGGTCGGATTGAACTTAAGACCTGAACTGGTTGCGCTTAAGGATGCAAAAGGAGATAAGAAGGAATTCGCGCAGAAGGCGAAAATGATCGCCGAAACTTCCGAATTCAATCTTATACTTATGAGTGAAAACGCTGACGTAATGAAGGCGGGCATCGAGGCATGCAAATTCAAAAAACCGGTCATGTATGCCGCTACGGCGGAGAATGCCGACGCTTTCGGTGCAGCCGCGAAGGAAAACAGCCTGCCCCTTGCGGTTAAGGCAGGTTCCGTTGACGGGCTCATTCCGCTTACGGACAAGCTGATGGGCATGGGATTGAAGGATCTCATACTTGATCCGGGATCGAGGGAGATCAAGAAATCACTGGAAGATATGGTTGCCATAAGGCGCGCCGCGCTCAAATCGGGCAACAGGTCCCTCGGTTTTCCGACAATAACATTTCCGTGCGAAATGGCTTCCAATCTCGATATGGAAACGCTTATCGCCGGAATGCATGTCGCGAAGTACGGCGGTATAGTGGTAATGTCCGATTTCACGGGTGAGAATATTTTCCCGCTTCTTCTCGAGAGACTCAATATTTTCACCGATCCTCAGAGACCCATGACCGTTACACAGGGTATCTATCCCATCGGAAATCCGGATGAAAATTCACCCGTGCTTGTCACGACAAACTTCGCCCTTACCTATTTCATAGTTTCGGGCGAAATCGAAAGCAGCAAAGTTCCGTCCTGGCTGCTTATCAAGGATTCGGAAGGGCTTTCGGTCATGACTGCGTGGGCAGCCGGAAAATTTTCGGGCGACGATGTCGGCGCATTCGTGAAAAAGAGCGGTATTGCGGAGAAGGTAAAGCATAAACAGATAATTATTCCTGGTTATGCCGCCGCAATTGCGGGCGATATGGAAGAAGAGCTTCCCGGGTGGGCTATTACGGTCGGCCCCCGCGAAGCGGCCCATATACCGGCATTTCTGAAAGCAAGATAAAAAAATATACCGGAGGCTTGCCTCCGGTAAAACCGTGAAAAAAACCGGGGAGGTTGTATGCTGTTAATTGGTGAAAGTTTAAACGTTATTTCAAAAAAGATCGGGAAAGCTTACAAGGAACGCGATCCCAAGCCGATCCAGGAAGAAGCCCTTCTGCAGAAGGAAAAAGGGATGGATTACATTGACATCAACCTCGGACCGGCAAAAAAAGACGGGCATGAGCTGATGCCGTGGGTTGTTCAGACGGTGCAGGAAGTCGTGAGCGATATTCCTCTGGTCCTGGATACGTCCAACATCGATGCGATAGAAGCCGCGCTGAAAGTCTGCAAGCTGCCGCCTCTGATCAATTCCATCATGTGCCGGCCGGAGCGTTATCAGAAAATGATTCCTATCGCGGCAAAGTACAACGCCGATTTCATCGCGCTCATGTGGGGCCCCGAAGGCCTGCCGCGCGATGAGAATGAACGCGCCGCTCTCTGCGTCGAACTTGTCTATGCGGCAAACGAAGCCGGCATTCCGAATGAGAAGATCTGGATCGACGGAATAGTAACCCCTGTTAATATCCAGCAGCCGCAGCTCATAAGCCTGATGGAATTTCAGGGCATGGTGCAGGATATAGCTCCGGGCGCGAAGAGCACCTGCGGATTGTCGAATATTTCAAACGGCCCTCCGACCCATCTGCGTCCCATTCTGAACCAGACCTACATGGTCATGCTTCAGAAGAAGGGAATGTATTCTGTAATATCGGATCCGCTCGATGTGAAACTGACGGAAATAGCAAAGGGAAAGCGCCCTGACATAGTCGATCTGATATACTCGATAATGGACGGAAAAGATCCGAATATTGCCGGTCTTTCAAAAGAGCTGCAGGAATATGCGAAAACCACAAATGTTATTCTTGGCAGGACTCTCTATTCCGATTCATGGCTTGAGGTCTGATTTTTAAACTGTAAAATGAAAAGAAAAAAAGCCTCTCCCTTTGCCGGGCGGGGCTTTTTTGTTATAATGGTTCAATCATCATTACTCTCTAACCTTCAACATTGAACCTTGGAAGTTTGAAACTGAGCGGTTAAGCAAAACTCAGCTAAATTTCGAGTTTGCAATTGCCTCTAAAGAGTAAATGATTATCTGCGGATACCAGCAAATCTGCGTCCTAATATAAGTTTTGACGGATGGGAGATATTATCATGGCGCGTGTTGACGATTATGTTAATGCAAAGAAAATAGCTGTGGAAGAGCTTTCCGCAGAATCCTTGGATGAGATAACGGCAAGGTCGGGATACAGGCTGATAGAGAAGAACAGACTTAAAATACCTTTTTTAAACAGGGTCTATATCGTCACATGGCCGGGATTTGAATTCGAAGACGAGTTACCTGAAAAAAAGGACGTGCCTCTTCAGGAGCAGGTTCTTATACTCCATTATCTTGCGGCAAAGGGTGAAAAAAAATCATCCGGGAGATGGATTTCCTTCCGTGAGATCCCTGGAGCATCCTTTTATTATGCCGCTTTCGTCAAAAGAGCGGTGGATCCGTTCAAAAAGAGTTTCGGGAAAGAGGCCGGCCTGTTCGTAAAAGCCGCAAAAAGTTTGAACGGAAAGGCAATCGATGCCGGGAATGCCGGTTTTGAGTTCAGGATCTTTCCGCATGTTTCATTACAGGTTATTCTCTGGGAAGGCGACGAGGAGTTTCTGCCGGAAGCAAATATATTGTTTTACGATACGATTGGTGATATTTTTTCTCCGGAGGATGCGGCATGGCTGGCTGGCATGCTGGTTTACAGGCTGATGTCGCTGGCAAGATGAATATCGAACATCGAATATCGAATATCGTACATCGGAAATAGAAAACCGAATATAGGACATCGAATATAGGACATCGGACATCGAAGTGCGAAATCCGGAATGCCCCTTTTATCGATATTCGAAGTCCGAAGTGCGATGTACTAAATAATCGGAGCCTTTTCGGATTATGATCAAGTCTAAAGCTCTTGAAGTCAATCTGGCAGACTACTATGTAGAGGTCGCCGTAGATTCGAAATATTCGGTGCTTGAAGAGGTATTCTCAAGATATCAGGGCCTGTTGGACGGTCTGAGCACCTTCTTAAAAGAGCTTTCTCATCCCTATAAAAACTGGCAGTTCATTGTAAAAGAAGCAAGAAGTTTCAGCCTCGATTATTTCCACTTTATCTATAACCATCCGAAAGGCCCGAAAGCGGCGGAAATAATTATCGACATTTTCATCAGCGTCGTCGAATCCTCGGCCGAGAGACGGATAAAAGCCGATGCCGTCGATAACCTCATTTTATTTTTACAGAAAATCATAAAGGAATCGGGTTTTAATCTTGAAAGATTCCTCCCGGTTTTAAATGAGACATTCATCCGCATCAGGGATTTCAAAGACGAGTATTTTTATCTTTTTGTTAAAAGTTTCTACCAGATAAAGAAGCTTGCAACCGATCTTACCGAAAGCCCGGTACAGGATTCATTCAATTACGATGCCCTCAATTCCCTCTTTGTAAAGTATTTCCAATATACCTATTCATACTGGCTGAGCGTGCCGGATCCTCTCTTCTGGTTTCAGAAGGAGGCAAGCGAGATAAGAAGCAGGAAAACGGTCGATGAGCTGACCCGGGACATTTCCCATAAACAGATAAAAAAAC
>JAUPLM010000118.1 GCA_030836965.1 Thermodesulfobacteriota bacterium
AAAGTCAACGTAGTTAGTTTCCATCCGGAAAAGGCCCTTTTGGGCGATCTCTGTGTCAATCTGCGGGATTTCTTGTGCGAAGTACTATGTGTACGTCTCCGCGCAATCCCTTGATTTTCTTGAGCTTGCCCAAAATTGCCGATTTCCGGATTGGCAACCCGCATGGCCCAATTCTGGTTTCCGTATGGATACTAGTTAGTTTCCATCAGTAAATGATATATGCTTCAAATGTTTGACCTGAAGTTGCTTTGTATTATAATAGTGTTACTCAGTCTTCGTAATTGAAAACGAAATTCTTTCCGGTTCGGATCCGGCCGGGTTTGGAATATGATGTGAAATCGGTTAATTTAATAAAACCATATTTTATCGAAAACCGTATTGCTATAGCCGCCGGTCTCTTATGCCTCATCGCCGTGGATTTTCTGCAGCTTGTGATCCCGCGCATAATAAAAAGAGCTATCGATGATCTTACGTTGTTCCGGGCAGATCCCGGAAAACTCGCCGTATATGCTCTCTTCATAATAATCATTGCGTTATTAATGTCTTATTTCAGATATTTATGGCGAAAATATCTCATAGGCACATCAAGGATTGTGGAAGAAGGCTTGAGAAACAGGCTGTTTGCCCATATTCAAACCCTTTCTTCATCTTACTTTGACAGAACCAAAACCGGCGATCTCATGGCGCATGCCACAAACGACATACAGCATGTCAGAATGGCCATAGGGATGGGGATAGTCGCCCTGACTGACGCGGTAATTTTAGGCTCGGCCGCCATAGGTTTCATGGCCTATATCAATACAACCCTTACCATGTTTGCCCTGATCCCGATGCCTCTTATTATATTCGGGACAAGGTTTTTCAGCAGGAAGATGCACCGGCTTTACATATCGGTTCAGGAATCTTTTTCGGATCTGACCGAAGCGGTGCGCGAACAGTTTGCGGGAATCCAGATAATAAAGGCCTATGCCCGGGAAAAAGAAGAGAGCCTCAATATTGAAGCAAAGTCGAAAGATTATATCGACAGGAATATAAGTCTTGTCAGGGTCACCGGTTCTTTTTTCCCGATGATGCTCCTTTTGTCGAATATAAGCCTTGCCACAGTGCTTTATCTCGGAGGAAGGCAGACAATATATTCTACAATAACTCCCGGCGATTTTGTGGCCTTCATAAACTATCTTGGTCTTATCACCTGGCCGATGATGGCAATGGGGTGGGTTACAAATCTGATCCAGCGGGGGAAAGCATCCCTCGACAGGATAAACAACATTATGGAAACCGCTCCTGAAATTCGCGATACCGGCGATTCAAAGAGAATAAAATACATGGCGGGCGAAATAACTTTTGAAGATGTGACGTTTTCTTACAGCCAGGATTCGCCACCTGTCTTATCTGCTGTCAACGTCAGCATTGACAAGGGAAAAATCCTCGGTATCGCGGGACCTCCGGGAAGCGGGAAAACCACTCTTTTGACTCTTATTCCGAGGCTGTATGATGTTTCAGGCGGACGGATACTCATTGACGGCGAAGATATCCGCACAATAAACCTTTCCGATATAAGGTCAATGATCTCTTTCATGCCCCAGGAGCCCTTTTTATTTGCCGGGACAATCCGCGACAATATAACCCTTGGAAACAGAAGCATGGATGATTCCGGACTTGAAAGCCTGCTTTCGAAAGCCTCTCTTTCCGGAACGATAAAGAATTTTCCGGCAGGTCTCGATACGATCGTGGGAGAAAAGGGCATTATTCTTTCCGGGGGCCAGAGGCAGAGAATCGCCCTTGCAAGATCGCTTCTCTCCGATTCACCCATATTAATTCTTGATGACCCGGTTAGCCAGGTTGATGTTGAAACCGGCTCTGCAATTATAAGGAATATAAGATCCATGGCGAAAGAAAAGACGATTATCATAGTTTCGCACCGGCTTTCAGCGCTCTCTTTTGCCGATAAGATAATAGTGATCGACAGGGGCAGGATCACGGAATCGGGAAACCATGCTTCGCTTATGGAACTCGGGAAGTATTATGCAAAAACATTCGGAATGCAGGCGATAGAAGAGGAAATGAATGCGATTTGATTACGGATACGAGGAAGAAAAGCTGGGCAGAAATTATGACTTTAATCTGCTTAAAAGGCTTTATGTTTTTGGAAAGCCGTACAAGCTTCTTTTTTTCTGGTCCGTTATTCTTGTCTTATCCATAACACTGCTCGATCTCTCCCTCCCGTACATAACCAAGATCGCGATAGACCGATACATAGTTCCGCGTGCGGCTCCGCATGAAAATATTCTGAAACCGGATGGGAAAAAGACGGGATATTACAGGGCTGACTTAAGTGATCCAGCCGTCCGGAAGCTTCTTTCAGAGCGCGGTATCGTATTTGAAGAGGAGGGCTCTTTTGCCTTTATCCCGCTCGATGAAATCAGGGAAATGGATAAGAGAGATATTTATATTCTGAGAAAGAATGATTTCAAAGGGGTCGGAATTACCGCTTCAATTCTTCTTCTTCTTGTAATAGCCGGTTTTTGCCTAAACTTTTTTGAAACCATAGTGATGGAATATGCCGGGCAAAGGATAATGCACGATCTGAGGATGCGCCTCTTTAACCATATTCAGGCTCTTCCCGTTCCTTTCTTCACCAAAAATCCGACCGGAAGGCTCGTAACGAGAGTTACAAGCGACGTCCAGAATATGCATGAATTTTTTACTTCCGTCATCGCCTTTGTTTTCAAAGACGTCTTCCTGCTTGCGGGAATAATGGTTGTGCTTATCAGCATCGACTGGAAACTAACGCTTGCGTCATTTACGGTCATTCCCTTTGTCATCCTTGCTTCATTCCGTTTTTCGGGCCGGGCAAGGGAGGCCTTCAGAACGCTTAGGGTCAAGATAGCCGAAATAAATTCAAAGATCGCCGAAACCATCGGGGGAATCAAGGTAATACAGCTTTTAGGTAAGGAAAATGAAAATTATGACAGATTCGAAAAACTGAATCACGAAAATTATATCGCAGGGATGGAACAGATCCGGGTTCTTGCGGTCTTCATGCCGTTAATAGAACTTCTCGGCTCGGCTGCCGTCGCTCTGGTTATCTTTTACGGCGGAATCAGCGTTATTGATGAAAAAATAACTCTTGGCGCGCTGGTCGCTTTCATATCCTATATGAAAATGTTCTTCAGGCCGATAAGGGATATAGCCGACAAATACAATATCCTGCAAAACGCCATGTCATCTGCCGAAAGAATATTTATCATCCTGGATACTAAGGATACGAATGATACCAGGGATATAAATGACACAAAAGATACAATCGACACAAAAGATATAAATGGCGGGGAAACGGGATCTTCCGTATTATTAAACGACCGGCTGAAATTCGATACAATAAAAAGTGTCGAATTCAGGAATGTTTCATTCTGCTACGTTCCGGGAGAAGAGGTGCTTTCAAATATATCGTTTGAGATGAAGGCCGGTGAAAAAATCGCTATAGTCGGACCGACCGGAACCGGTAAAACAACTCTTCTTAATCTGCTGACAAGATTTTATGAACCTTCATCGGGACGGATTCTTATAAACGGAACCGGCATAAAAGAAATTTCCCCGTCTTTTCTCAGATCGAAAATGGCGATAGTCATGCAGGATTCCTTTTTGTTTTCGGGGACTGTGCGTGAGAATATAGCCAGGGGAAAGAGCGGCATCACAGACACGGAGATAGATCGGATTATGGATCTTTCGAATTGCAGGGAGATAATCGACAGACTCCCTCAGGGTCTTGATACCGTATTATCCGAAGGAGGAAAATCGATTTCAAGCGGGGAGCGTCAGCTCATATCGATAGCAAGAGCTTTCGCCCGAGATCCTGAAATCATAATGCTTGATGAAGCTACATCCTATGTCGACTCGGAAACGGAGCGTCAGATCGAAACCGCGTTGAACAATCTCATGGAAGGCAGAACGTCAATTATTATTGCACACCGCCTTATGACCGCCCAAAGGGCAGACAGGGTAATCGTATTAAATAAAGGAAAGTTGATAGAATCGGGAACCCATGAAGAGCTCATGAGGTTGAAGGGATTTTATTACAGGCTGAACAACATATGACGGTTTTGTAAAAAATCATTAAAATATAAGGCCTTTGCAAAACATCCGGTTTAAGTTCTGCAAAGGCCTCTTTTTATAATTACGGACTAAGAATCAGCCTATGGCATCTTTTAATGCTTTTGCAGCAGAAAATTTTGCCGCTTTTCTTTTTTCGATCTTGATTTCCGCCCCTGTCTGGGGATTTCTTCCGGTTCTTGCTTTTCTTTCTTTTACCTTGAAGGTGCCGAATCCGGCAAGCTTGACCTCATCTCCTTTTTTCAAGGCGGCCGTCATGCCGTCAAATATGCAATCAACAACTTCCTTTGCCTGTTTTGCCGTACCTACAATTCCTGCAACTTCAGTAACTAAATCAGCTTTGTTCATATTTTTCCCCTTTTCAAAGTTTTTTAAAAGAATACAGAGTTATGAATATTTATATCTCTTACATGCGTCCGACTTTTTTTCATATATACTTTTTCCGGGCCGTTAAGTCAAATGTTTTGGGATTTTACAGCAGAAGATACCATTCCCGGCCATGAACCGGAGCCTCACGCGGCTTTTTTTCTCAGATACAGAACAACGCTTTTTCCGAAAAAAGGATTAAACATCCAATCAAGAAAGCGTGTAATCTTAGGCTTTTTCATAAGGTCCCAGACCAGAAAACGGTGATAAAGATTTACTATACTGATGTCGTTTTTTGCCGGACCCATAAGGCATTTAATCCACCAGTACGGGGTATGAAGGCTGTGGGCAAAGTGTGAAGCCCAGAGTTTCGCCCCCGCGGCTTCAAGCATACGTATAAGCTCGTTTTTCTTATATATGCGGATATGCCCACCTTTTGTATTATGGTATTCGCAGGAAAGAGCCCAGCATATTTTTTCAGGCATATATCTCGGGACACTCACAACAAGGTTGCTGCCGGGTTTCAGTACCCTCATAATCTCATAGACGGCATTTTTATGGTCGGGTATGTGCTCTAGAACCTCGGAGCATATGACAAGATCAAATGAGGCGTTTTTAAAAGGGAGGTTGTTCACATCGGCAGCAGAAAGGGCCCAGACCCCTCCGCCGTGCTCACCGACATTTTCATGGAAATGGAGTTTTCCTCTTGCCTCCACCATATCATTAAAATTCAGATCCGCCCCGACTGCCGTGATACCCTCAAGCCGGAAAGCCTCACAGACATGGCGTCCCGACCCGCAGCCTATGTCAAGTATTTTAGCGCCCGGCTTAACGGAAAGCCTTTTAAACTCCACGGTAATCAAGAATTACCTCTCTGTACGCTTCAATCGTTTTTTCCGCGGCTCTTTTCCAGGTGAAATTATCCTGCACTCTTTTATATCCGGCGCGGCCGAGCTTATCCGCCAATCCGGGGTTGTCGAGAAGAGTTTGGATTGCTCCCGCCAGTAAAAGATGATCGGCTGGAGGAACAAGTATGCCGGCATCTCCCACTACCTCCGGAAGAGCTCCACCTGTAGTGCTTATAACCGGAACACCGCACGCCATAGCCTCTCCGGCGGGTAGGCCGAATCCTTCATAAACGGAAGGGACAACCGCCATTGCCGCCCTCGCGTACTGCCGTACAAATTCACCGTCGCCTATCCGGCCGGTAAAAGTAACCAGGTGTCCGAGCCCGAGAGTCTTTATGAGTTTTACCACAGCGCCGTTTTTCTTCGGTGTCCCGACAACAATGAGCCTCACCTTGCGGGTTTTTGATATCTCGGCAAGAGCCTGAAGCAGATAGAAAAGCCCTTTTAACGGGGTATCGGCGCTGTTTGTAACGATAATTCTTCCCGTTTCCCTCTCAATCCCGGAAACCGGATGGAATATATCAGTATTGATGCCGTTCGGGACAATCCTGAACCTGTTTCGCGGTATATCAAATTCTCTGCTGATATCGTTTCCGGCGCATTCCGATACGGTAATTATACGGGAAAATCTCCTTGCAACCCTTTTCTGCATTCCTATGAAAGAATACCAGCGCATCTGTTTTGCTTTTTTCCATAAGGATGAGAGGGTGGAAATTGATATATCCCTGTCAATTGTAACAGGATGATGAATGGTTGCGGTTGTCGGAATTTTCCTGCTTATGGCCCAGATTCCGTATGAAAGAGACTGGTTGTCATGCACTATGTCATAATTATTTAATTTGTTTTTTAAAAAATTGCAGGCCCTTACACCAAACGTAAAGGGTTCGGGAAAACCCATTGTCGAAACGCCAAGCCATTCATAAAGGTTAACAGGGTCTGAAAGTTCTTTTAAAGACGGGACTCTGAAGGGATCTTTTTCATTATACAGGTCAAGACACGGAATATGGTGAACCGGGATATCCCTGTCGATAAGCGGGTCGGGAGGCCCCGATACGACTTCAACATGATGCCCCAGGTCTTTTAAGGCTCGGCTGAGGTTTTTAAGATATACACCCTGTCCTCCGCAATGGGGATTACTCCTGTAGCTTAAAAGACATATTCTTAATTTTTCCGGTTCTTTCATTTATATTCTTGACCTGTAAACGATTTGAATTCTAAGATAACTGTGAGAGCTTTGCATAACTAACTAAGAGGCCGGCACACGCAATCGGTTTTACCGTTTTGCAAGATCAAGATTTAAACTTCTTCAACGGCAGTCCGCCAGAGATCTTTGGCGGACTCCCATAAGAGCTGGTCAGCCTCAGAGTATATAAGACCACGAAGCCGTTAT
>JAUPLM010000119.1 GCA_030836965.1 Thermodesulfobacteriota bacterium
CATCGGCCTGATACGGGAAAGCTCTGCCGTTTCGAAGTTGAAAAACACCTACAGGACACACCTCTACACATTCCTCATCTCCTATACATATATCCGGATTAACTGCGACCTTAAACATATTCCATCACTTTCCAGAAGTTAAGTGCTTGAAAATAAAATATAATTAACCGATATCAAAAAACAATAACGGATTTTTTATCAAGCCGCCAGATAATCTATTTAATTAATATTTTTGAAGATGTCAAATTATCTTACAAACTCCGGCCAGGCAGCGTTTTTCTTTGATGTGAATTTCAAACTCTTCCCTGAAATTGGATAAAACAGAGAGGATAATATGGGATGCTTTTCCGGCAAAAGCGCAATAAGAGGCCTGCCCGGCCAGCCAGATCAGGGATTCCATCTGTGAAATGGCATCTTCAGGCGCCTCTCCCCGGACAATTTTAGCAATAAGATCTTTTAACTGATTGATACCGAGACGGCATGGGGTACATTTCCCGCAGGATTCATCGGCATGAAAATTAATAAGGTACTCGGCTGTCTGAACCATGCAATAAGAGTTATCCATGGCCATGATAAAACCGCTTTCTTTTTCCCATATCAGATCTCCGCGTATCGACTGAAGAGGATCAATATGCAGTAAAGGAAAGAGGATTTTCCCGTTCAGGATGGTTTCCTTTAAAATAAACGGGATATGAGCATCCTTAACCTGATGGTAATAAAGACCCAGATGGGGAAAGCTCAAATAAGGACCTTTCAGGCATGTCCCGCTGCAACCGCATTTTGCAGGCTCTATAGCAACCTGAATGTTCAACCGCCTTGCTTCAAAAATAAGGCCCTCATAAATAGTATCTCCTCCGCATGCATGCGGGGCTTTCCGCCCTTTGCATACAGTTATTCTCGGCTCTTTGCCGGCAGTGCCCGGCATGGCCCGGATTTGGGAATCTGAAGATATATTTGCTGATGCGGACATCATATATTATTGCTCCATTATTTATACCTTTTTTAAGTAATAATCGTCTCGCAGGCCGTCTTCGCCAGTTCGATGAAGAGGGTCGGCAAAGCCCCCATCAGGATAATAGCGGTGATCAATCCATAGTTTAACAGCCTGTTTGAGAAACTCAGAGGCACTTCCGGCAATTCGCCGGGATCTTTTCCGTAAGCGAACCGGACTATGTTGAGATAATAAAATATGGAAACAGCTGTGTTAACGGCGGCTATAATTACCAGCGCAAGGTGTCCCCGGCTTAAAGCCGCGGTAAAAAGGAAAAATTTCCCTGTAAATCCCGCAGTCGGCGGAATGCCGGCCAGAGCAAAAGCTCCTACGGCAAGGGTTAAGGCCAGCAGCGGTGAACGGCGGTAAAGGCCCGACAGGTCGCTGACTGAAACATTTTCACCGTCACGGGAAACCGAGCAAAGCACAAGAAAACAGGCCAGGTTCATTAATAAATAACCTGTTATATGATATACCGCGGCAGCAAACCCGATCGTATTCATTGTCAATGCCCCGAGCATGACATAACCGGCATGGGCAATGCTGGAATAGGCCAGCAGACGTTTTAAGTCTTTTTGAACAAGGGCCGCCAGGTTTCCGAAGGTCATGGATACGGCAGCGAGTAGAACCAGAACCTGAATCAGATCAGCAGCCCCGGCTCCGGCAAGGCCGGCGAACCTTAACAGCAGAGCCACTGCCGCCAGTTTCGGCATGGTGGCTATGAAAGAAACGGTTATGTTGGCAGCTCCCTCGTAAACATCCGGAGTCCAGAAATGAAAGGGCACCACCGCCAGCTTGAAGAAAAAACCGCACATGATGAAGAAAAGCCCGATAACAGCTACCGGCTGACTGAGCAGTTCAGGCATCTTTTTTAGTATATCCGCCAGGTATGTCGATTGGGTCATTCCGAAGATATAGCTCATGCCGAAAAGCATAATGCCTGTCGCAGCGGCTCCGAAGAGAATATATTTGATAGCTGCTTCCATTTTTCCGACATTGATCTCTTTACGGATTGGGATAAGGATATAGAGGGAATATGAGGAGAGTTCCATGGCTATAAAAAGAGTAAGAAGCTCTACACTGCTGACCATCATCATGAGGCCTAATGAAGAGATGCTTAAAAACATGAAAAATTCCGGCTGATATTTATCTTCAATGCTTTTTAACTTCCGGCCGAGCATAATTACCAGAAAGAGTCCTAAGCTTATAAGGCATTTGAAGACCTGGGAAAAAAGATCAATACGATACGACCGGTAGAAGATTTCTCCGGACAGATTGATGGAATAAAATGTAATGATTATTCCGATACCGGAAAGGATCAAAGCTATCTCTTGATTCAGCCTAGCGGATGATTTCCACAACGACTGGCAGAAAAATACCAGGGCCGTCAAAAGCAGATAAATTTCCGGTAGAAACAACTTGTAGTCCATTTCATTTATTCCTCAAAAACATTAAAATAATTAGGCTGTAGGCTATTAGCCTTCAGTCTTCAGCCTATCCACCTGTTATCTTACCAAAGCAACGGCATCAGCAGCCTGCACCTGTTCAACAAGGTGATTTACGGTTGCATGTATCATATCTAAAAAAGGCGCCGGGGCAAAACCGATCCACAAAACAAAGACGGCCAGAGGCGCCAGATAAACTATCTCCCTGAGATTCATGTCGGAAAGATGGGAATTCCCTTTTCCTCCCCATGCGATCTTCTGGAGCAGGCGGAGCATATATGCCGCGGCCAGAACCACCCCCGGGATGCTCAGCGCTCCGATCAGCCTGTTGTCGGTAAAGGCGCCTATCAGGACCAGGAGCTCGCCCACGAAACTGTTTGTGCCGGGAAAAGCCATTGAGGAGAGGCAGAAGAACCCGAAAAATCCTATATAAACAGGCATTATCTTACTTATCCCGGAATTATCCTTTATAAGACGGCTGTGACTTCTTTCATAAATAATCCCGACGCATAAGAAAAGGGCTCCGGTAGTAATTCCGTGATTTATCATCTGAATTACCGCCCCTTCAAGGCCATGTTTGTTGAAAAGAAAGGTCCCTAGGGTAACAAAGCCCATATGTGCCACGCTGGAATACGCTATGAGTCTTTTCATGTCTGTCTGCCCCAAGGCAACATAGCCGCCGTAAATAATTGAGATAATGGACATGAAGAGGACATAAGGAGCAAAGTAGACGCTTGCCTGCGGAGTAATTGGCAGGCAAAAACGCACGAATCCGTAAGTGCCCATTTTAAGAAGTATGCTGGCAAGCAGCACGCTGCCTGCCGTAGGAGCTTCAACGTGAGCGGCCGGCAACCATGTATGGAACGGGGCCATGGGCACCTTGATGGCAAATGCGATCCCGAAGGCCAGAAATATCCAGAATTGAAACTTAAACGAATAGGTGTGAGTCATCAATTCCGGAATACTGAAGGTTCCGGCAGTGAGATAAAGGGCGATCATGGCAACCATGAGAAACACACTGCCGGCCATTGTATAGAGAAAGAACTTGAAGGAGGCATAAACCTTCTCTGGGCCTCCCCATACGGCGATTAATAAATACATTGGAACAAGCATTGCTTCCCAGAAAATATAAAACAATACGAAATCAAGAGCCGAAAATACACCGACGCAGGCCGTTTCCATTAAAAGGAGGCAGAAGAGAAATTCTTTAACTCTTTTTTCTATATATTTCCAGGAGGCCAGAATACATATCGGGATGAGCAGGGTGCTTAACAGCACAAGGAAAAGGCTGATACCGTCAATACCAAGTGTATAATTTATATTAAAAGCGGGAATCCACGGCGAATGCTCGGCAAACTGATATTTATAGGTAGCAGGATCAAAATTAAAATAGAGAGGAAGGGAAAGCGCAAAAACAACCAGGCTGACGACAAGCGTCCAGATTTTGGCGGCCGTCTCATCCCGGATCAGGAAAAGCACAAAGGCTCCGGTAAGAGGCAGAAATATCAATGTGCTTAAAATGGGGTAATTAAGCTGATTGGGAATTAGAAAATCCATTTATTTCGATTATCCTAAGTATTGTTGAAACCGTAAAAAGCAAAAAATAAATGTAATCGCTAAGGTTATCCTGTTCACGGTTCACTGTTGATTGACTTGCTATCTTCGTATTTCCTGAGTTGGTTCATGAACCTGCCTGCGCTAAACAATACCGCGGGCGGCAAGCCCATAACCTAACCGTTGAACCACTGAACCATTGAACCTCATTACAAAAACCAGTTAACGCCGACAATCACAAAAATTATCAGTATGGCAATAGCCAGGTAATGCTGAAGATTGCCGGTCTGTAACTTACGAACCTTATCTCCTATCAGCTGAGTTGCGTACGCCGTATTATCCACAACTCCGTCGATACCCCACCGGTCAAACCAGGCAAAAAAACCGGCTATGGACATCATGGCTTTAAGACCGGCTTTACGGTAGAGATCCCCCCAGACTGAATCAAAAGACTGGATATATTTTTCGTCAAACCTCATAAAGCCCGCCGTAAGCTTGCGGTAAAACCAGTCAAAATCGAGGTTGATCTTTGCTTCAGGCTGCAATTTTTTGAGAAGCAGGAAAAATCCGAGTCCCGTAAAAAGCAGAAGCTGCACCGTTTCCGAGAGATGCGGCGCGGAATAAGGATGATATTCGGCCGCTGCCTCTTTGAAAGGGAGAAGATCATATAAAACTTTGGGATAGACTCCGATAATAAAGCACAAAAACGAGGTCAGGCCCATGGCCCAGAGCATATTGGCAGGCGGCTCTTTAGGTTTGAGCCCGCAATCTTTTCCAAACCAGGCAAAATACGGAAGCTTCAGTCCGACCGAGAGGAAGGTTCCGACCGAGGCCAGAAGCAGCAGTACCATAAGCACTGGATGATGGGCCTCTCCCGCTCCGGCAACTATCATGGATTTGCTCACGAATCCGCTGAAGAGAGGAAAACCTGATATGGATATTCCTCCTACGACATAGAAGATCAATGAGAGCGGCATATATTTATACAGGCCGCCCAGTTGATTAAGCTTGGATGTTCCCGTCATCATGAGAACGGAGCCGGCGCCCATGAAGAGCAGCGCCTTATAGAGAATGTGTGCATAGGCATGCGCGCATGCTCCGTTAAGGGCCAGCTCGGTACCTATCCCGACACCCGCCACCATGTATCCGACCTGGCTTATTATGTGGTAGGAAAGAATGCGCCTCATGTCATTTTCAATTGTGGCGTAACAGACCCCGTAAATGGTCATGGCCGTGCCCATTACGGCCAGAACGTCAAAACCGGGAAAGCCGCGGGCCAGCACATAAACAGCCGTCTTGGTCGTAAAGGCGCACATGAACACCGCGCCCGTGACAGTGGCCTCGGGATAGGCGTCCGGAAGCCATGCGTGCAGAGGAAATACCGCGGCATTCAGAGCGAAACCGGAAAGGATCAGGTATTCGGCAAATCCGGCTCCTGCTTTGGGAATAAGCTCAAAGGCCATGCTGCCCGTGTTTTTATAGTGCAGAAAAATTCCGGCCAGAAGCAAAAGGCCGCCGAATATATGCATCAGCAGATATCTGAATCCAGCCCTGAGGGAAGCCGGTTCCCTGCGGAACCATATCAGGAATGTCGAGGCAAAGGCCATCATTTCCCAGAAGATAAAAACCGTCAGATAGTCCCCGGCAAAGATTACGCCCAGTGAACCGCCCACATAAAGAAATGACGCAATATGCTGTTCGGCGTCAGTAACATGTAGCCCGTACAAGACCCCTAAAAAAGCCATCAGGGTACAGACCTGCGCGAATACACGGCTCAGGCTGTCCACCCGGCCC
>JAUPLM010000120.1 GCA_030836965.1 Thermodesulfobacteriota bacterium
GGCGGTCAGCAAGCGCCTGCGGGCGGCGAGTAAGAAAGATTCAACTGTTAATGCTCTTATACATCTTGATGTGTTTGCAAAATTTATGGCCTTTCCGGTTGAATTTAACCTGGAAAAAATAGGTTATTTATTTGATCCTTTATTAAAAAACCGTAAACAGAAATAACTGTCACACCCGTATTATTGAGGAGGTAACCATGTCAAAAAATGTAGAAAAAACAATCATAATTCTTATGATATTCAGCTTCATTTTTACGCCCGGAATATCCTTTGCAGATGAAGAAAAAGTCAATGCGATTTCGATTACGGCGGATCTTCTCATATTCAGGCCTGCGGGGATTTTATTGGTTCCCGTTACGGCTGTGCTTTTTGCTGTCGCTTATCCCTTTACGCTTATCGGAAAGAACACGGATGAAGTATATGAAGCGCTCATAGCCGAAAATTTAAGATATACATTTCAAAGACCGCTGGGAGTAGACGTCCCGATAGAATAGCGCGGTTTTATTCTTCGTGCTTCATCCTTCAATCCGGCATGGCGTTTGCCGGGAGGGGTCGCGGTCAATATACTAAAAGGGCGGAAAGATTCAGGTTGGGAGTTGTTCCGGTGTCTGTTAAGACTAAAATTAAAAAAATATATGGATCTTTTACCTCTTTGCTGCGTAAGATTGTTGTCATAGCCCTTATTGCTACGATAGTTCCTGTTATCCTGCTGCGCTGGATACCGCCTGTCACTTCAGCCGTTATGGTAAGAAAAAGCATTGCATCCCTCTGGTCTGAAAAAAAAGGATATAAAACCCGTTACAAGTGGACTCCCATGGAGAAAATTTCTCCGCATGCCGGAATTGCGGTGGTCGCGGCTGAAGACCAGATGTTTCCGGAACATTTCGGCTTTGATCTTGAATCTATTTCAGATGCCATGGAGAAACATTCGAAGGGAAAGCGGCTGCGTGGCGCAAGCACCATCTCGCAGCAGGTTGCTAAAAATCTTTTTTTATGGTCCGGCCGGAGTTTTATCCGGAAAGGTATTGAGGCATATTTTACCCTCCTGATTGAGGCATTATGGCCCAAGCAGAGGATACTTGAAGTATATATGAATATTGCTGAGTTCGGGAGGGGGATATTCGGGGTAGGGGCGGCAAGCGAGGCTTTTTTTAAAAAATCTCCTTCAAAACTCAGACCTTCCGAGGCGGCTCTTCTTGCGGCGGTTCTTCCCAATCCGTTACGACTTCATGCGGGCAGGCCGACCGGGTATGTTTACAGCCGGCGCGATTGGATACTCGGCCAGATGGAACAACTTGGCGGAGCCGCGTATCTTAGTAAGTATTAGCAAGTAAGAGATGGGGGTGCTTAAAAAGACCCCGTTTATTTCCGGTTAAAAACAAGGTTCCTGAACAGCTTGAACCGGCCGTGACGGTTCCGGTGCGTTCTTATAAATAGAAAAGGCGGTTACATGGAAAGATTCAAATCTTTTTTTAAAACATCTCTTATCGGAGGCATTGTCGTGATTCTCCCTGCAGCCATATTTGTATTTGTTTTCAAATGGCTGTTCGGATGGGTTACGGATATAATCCAGCCTCTGACCGATCTTGTTTTGACTAGATCCCATATCAAAGAGATAGCGGCCGACGCAATTGTTCTTACGATTATAGTGATAGGCTGCTTTATTATCGGAGTTGTAGTAAAAACAAAATTCGTCAGGTTCGTACATGAAAATCTGGAAAACCGGATTTTAAAAATCGCTCACTGGTACGGAACCATAAAGGAGATCGTGATGCAGCTTATAGGGAAAAAGTTTCCCTTCTCCTCGGTTGCGCTGGTCAGGATTTTCGAGAATGACACTCTTTTAACCGCTTTTATTACCGATTCTCATTCCGACGGGAGTTACACAATATTTGCGCCTACGGCGCCCAATCCGACTTCCGGCTTCATATATCACGTAAAGGGGGAATATGTTCATCATGTTGACGTAACGGTCGAAGAAGCAATGAGATCTGTCATCACATGCGGAGCCGGTTCAAAAAAACTGATAAAGGCATATAATGAAAGACTTAAAGCGTGTGACATTGATCGTGGATAGTGAATCGGAAAGCGAAACTTGCCACAAAGGCACAAAAATACAAAGAAATACTTAGTGACTTCGTGTCTTCGTGGCGACAAAACGAATCAGGAGCAACGTTTACAAACAGAGTTAGAATAAACCAACATTTTAGCGGCATGAAGCATATGAGCGCAGGAAACCTGGTATTCACCGCATACATCATCATATTCTGTTTTGCCTGGTGGGTGTCATCTTTTATGATGGTTCGTATAGCCCGCCGGATCAGAATATTTGAAGAAGAGAATCCTCCCGCTCTTAACCGATTCCCGAAACTAAGCGTAATCATCGCGGCATGCGATGAAGCGGATACCATCGGTCCGGCCATAGCCACCCTTCTTCAACAGGATTACCCGGATCTTGAAATAGTTCTGGTTGATGACAGATCAACCGACAAAACAGGCGAAATCATAGACGGAATTGCAGGAAGCGATTCGCGGGTGAAAGCAGTCCATATTGAAAAGCTTCCTTCAGGCTGGATCGGGAAAGTAAATGCATTGAATACCGGAACGGCGATATCCACCGGGAGATGGCTGCTTTTCACGGACGCAGATGTCCATTTCCGGCAGGGCACATTACGAAAAGCAATAGCTTTGGCAGAAGCGGAGAAAAGTGATCATCTCGCTCTTCTCCCTAAACCTACCTCGGATTCCTTCATGTTTGAGGTCGTTGTCAGCACCTTCGGCGCAATGTTTCTCTATGGTACGGGCGCAGTAGATGTCGGGAAACCGGGCTCGGGCGCTTTTGCGGGCACAGGAGCCTTCAACCTTGTGAGAAGATCCGCGTTTGAGAAAACGGAGGGTTTTTCCTGGCTACGCATGGAGCCGGTAGACGATGTCGGGCTCGGGCTTATGATGAGCATGTCAGGAGCAAAGAGCTCTTTTGCCGTAGCTGTTCGCGATATTTCTATAGTATGGTATCCTTCCTTAAAATCGATGTTCAGGGGGGTTGAAAAAAACATCTTCGGTTCCGTTGCCGGATACAGCTTTACAAGGATGATAGTGATTGTTTTATTTGCGTGGGCTTTTGCTGCCGCCCCTTTAGCTGCGATAATGCAATTCAGGGAAATGCCTGTGTTACTTTTGGGAGTTGCGACCTATATTTTCATGGCAGCCGGAGCTTTTTTCATATCAGTAAGATTAAAGCAGAAATTCTTTCCGCTTTTTCTGGCGCAGATCGGGATTTTTATCTTTTCGGCCATGTTTTTACGTTCAGGCCTTCTCTGCATGAGCAAAGGCGGGATAGACTGGAGAGGGACGAGATACAATACCGGGGATCTTCTGGCCGGACAGCGATTGAAACTGGAAAAATTCAGACTGAATAATCCGGACAGGAAGAGATGAGGGGAAGCGACACAGCAGGAAGGCAAGAGACACAAGGTGTGGGGCAGGATGCTTGAGGCGTAAGTCGTAAGGCTAAAGAGGTCAGGGATCAGGGGGCGGCCTGACTACTGATAACTGGTAATAGACGTAAGCCGAGGTTCAATATTCGATATTCGAAGTACGAAATTCGATATCCGGATTTTCTGTTTATTCCTCTTCAGCGTCGAATTTGGCTTCAAGCTTGTTTTTTTCTTCTTCCGTGATCATTTCAAGTTCAACAAGAAGATCTCCGATCCCGTCTCTCCGCAAATCATCTATTTTCATTATTGATTCGATTTTTCTGTCTTTGATATTAAAAAATGTATATGCAAGAGTAAGCTCGGATTTTTTAAGCAGATAAAAGTCTTTGCCGTCAACATCAATAATAAAATGATGATCAACTACGAAATAGAGACCATATGCGGCGATAGCTATAAGTATATAATTTCTGATTGTTTTAAGCACTCCCGGTACCTCCGTGTAAGGCGGTTTGATTTTTATTAATTGTGTCTATATCATTATTATATTACGTGGTCAATAATGGCGGTTTCGTAAAAAGCAGATTTTTATTTTCTGTTTTATTCGCTTCATGTTCTTCATGATTTAATATAATTAACGAACTGATACTGATCAATCATATTTCATATTTATGAATGATGAAGACCTTCATAGGAAAGGGGTGTAAGATATGTGCGACACTTTTGTTGTTCTTCCGGGAGGGACGGCGGACGGATCGGTTATTTTCGGGAAAAACAGCGACAGGGAGCCGAATGAGGCACAGGCGCTTGAATATCATCCTGCCGGATTGCATCCGGGAAATGAACAGCTGCAGTGCACATATATTCAAATACCTCAGGCCAGGGAAAAATATGCGGTAGTGATATCCCGCCCTTTCTGGATGTGGGGAGCCGAGATGGGCGTAAATGAAAAAGGCCTTGCGATAGGAAACGAAGCGGTTTGGACAAAGATGCCTCTCGAGAAAAAGGGAGGACTGACGGGTATGGATCTTCTCCGCCTCGCCCTTGAAAGGGCTTCAACCGCCGAACAGGCCGTTGAAACGGTCGCCGGCCTTTTATCGGATCACGGCCAGGGAGGAATCTGCGGGTATGAAGATAAGAAGATGGTCTATCATAACAGCTTTATAATGGCTGACGGCAAAGGCGCGTGGGTGCTTGAAACAGCCGGGCGTTTATGGGCCGCGAAAAAGGTAAAAGATCATTATTCAATAAGCAACAGCCTTACAATAGGCGAAGAGTACGACAGAAGCCATCCGGAGCTTGCCGGTTTCGCGCGTAAAAAAGGATGGCTGAAGAAAAACGATGTTTTTAATTTTGCAAAGTGTTTTTCCGACTGGTTTTTTACGACTTTTTCCGCGAGCGCAAACAGGAGAGATTGTTCATCGCAGCTTATAAAATCAGGATTCGGTAAAATCGACGTAAAATATGCATTCAGGATTCTCCGGGATCACGGAGCCGGAAATTACTCTCCGGATTCTCATTTCCTTGGAGACCGGCTTTGCGCCCATGCTGCAAACAGTCTTTCGAGAAATGCAACCCAGACTACGGGATCGATTGCTGCCAGACTGAAACAGGATGAGACGACCATCTGGGCAACAGGCACATCCTCTCCGTGCACTTCAATATTCAAACCGGTATGGTTCAAGCAAGAGGTGCTTCCCGGCGGAGGAAAAAATCCGGGAAGCATATATGATCCGGATAATCTCTGGTGGCGCCACGAACTCCTGCACAGAAGCATACTTCTTGATTATGAATCAAGGATAAATGCGATACTCAAAGAACGGGATGAGCTTGAAGATTCCTTTATGAGGAATTCGGATAGCGCATCGCCGGGCAGCAGTTTTGAATATACTCTCGCGGCTTTCAGGAAGGCCGGTGAGATGACCGACTGCTGGCTGGAAAAAGTAAGAGCGGTTCCGGTCACCCGTAAACCCAATTATATTTACCGGAAATACTGGGAGGCTTTAAACAGGAAGGCCGGCATCATTCTGTAGCTGAATCGGGCAGATTCGTTATTTTATAATTTTTGTCATGGCCTGTACCGGCCTGCAGCCGCTTCCAGAAGGTCCTTTTTTCTTTTTTCCTTAAATTTCATTATGACATATTTTTTCGGGAAATCCGAATGAGACAGATAATTGATGGTGCTTTTAAC
>JAUPLM010000121.1 GCA_030836965.1 Thermodesulfobacteriota bacterium
AAAAATCAAGCACATAACAATCGTCAATAATAATGATACATATCCGGATATATTCATACGGCATCCTATCCCAGACTGTTGAAACAACTGGAGGTGCAAAACAATTAAACCGCCAAGCAATTGTTTAAAAAATAACATTGACATCGTAATGCCGTGTCCGGCATAAAATATAATTTCTATTCCGTAACGGTTCCTAATCTATAGCGACAAAAGGTTTCTTGAGATCATTCTTTATGAGTTTACCTTCATCGGGGTTTCCGTATATCCTGCTGTATACAGTTTTAGTTTCACCGGTAATGGTGTCGACTACGAAAGCCCCTACTCCTCCTGAATTATTTCCGAAAGAAGTTGCCCAGGAAGATATCTGAAATCTTCCATAGTTGGGAGGCGGCGGACTCAGCGTGTCTGCACCGGCTAAAAACAATATACCTGTCACCACAAGAATACCCAACAGAAAAAACTTGATTCTTTCTGACCAGAGCTTGTCCATCATTATAATTCTCCTTTCAAAGTAAATATAAAGTTAGTCAAAAAAAATCCCCTTCTCTCCACCTCCAGATAATGAGGGAAGATGAAGGGGACTTTAATTATTTAAAAATATGTACGGGGTTCCCTTTTATTTATTATCAACAGCCGTCTAACGCTTTTTTACAGCCTTTGCTTTCTTGAAATCATCCTGCTGGGCGCCCTGCCCTTCGACTTCAATAACTTCTCCCGCACCAACAACAGCTTCGCCTATCATTGCAGATACTGCATCTATGTTTAATATCATCTTTACAAAAGCATCGCCCTGCTGATCCCAACCGAAATCCGTAATTTCAGCAAGAGCAAGAGATGCCTGAACTTTTGTCTGTATTAGATCCGATTTAAGCATATAATTTTCAATAGTCGTCTGGCTCTCAAGTGTAAATCCGGCTATTTGCTGCGCCAGCTGCTTATACGCGTCGATCTGGGCAGCCCTGAGCGCTTTCAGAGGGCCTGCATTCTCGGGAGAGCTTGTACCGAAGCCGACATGCTTAAATACCTTACCGTTTAAAGCCACGTTAGCCCCGTCTATATTCACAATTTCATTTGCCGTCATGGTAGCGGTAGCTTTGGCAATATCTCTCTGAGGATCGTAAATAACATCTGAAATCTTTATTCCAGACAAGGTTGCGGATGTCTTGGAGTCGGTTTTCCCGACATAACTGTCCGCAGTCATGTTTTTTACTTCTTCCGTAGAACGGACTTTAAGGCCGTATACCTGCTCGGTAAGCCCCCTCATGGCATCATTTTTTGCTGCCATGATAGCCATCATTTTTTTATTTCCGGCCAATGCGCCCGGAACGAATAAAGTAATACAAACAACTAAAACAAGAAAAGCTTTAAAACATCTTGATATCATATAACTGCCTCCTCCCTTTTTGGAGTAATCCATGGCCATTGTTTTATTATCTGACATTTTCCGTTCATTACGGGATCTTGTTACCGGTTAATATATAAATTCTATTTTGCTACTTTCGAGTCCGATTTTTCCTTTGTTGATTCAGCCGGCCTGGGAGTCACTTCGTCTTCCGGTTTATTGTTCCCTCCCCCGAAATCCAGTGCACCCTCCTTTGCAACTGATTTTACCTGATAAACTTCAAAGTTTATCTTCCCGCTCTCGCTTGTAACCCTTGCTTTCGCGTCAACTTTTCCGTCCTTTGGAATACCGGGGATCTGCTTTACCATCTGTTTGTTCTGATCATCCATTTCCTGTATCCTCTCATCGACCATCTCCTTGTTCCCGGCATAGGTCGTTGAGAAAAAAGACGATATAAGGCAAACGGTCAATATGCATATCAAGATCCGGTTACAGTGCATATTTATTACCATTCATCATCCGCAAGTATTTTACCGATGGAGGTTTTTTTCCTTGCACTGCTGACAGCAGCAGCCTTCGGCGCCGGAGCGGCCTGCTGTTGTTTTACAGCAGCCGGAGCTGCTTGGGCGGTCTGCACCGCGGCGGCAGGGGCAGCTTGCTGAGCTGCAGCCTGCTGCTGCACCTGGGCTTGCGGCTGAGCTGCGGGAGCGCTTGTTTCTGCAACCGCCGGCGCCTGGCCCATAATTCTGTCAAGCTGATTTCTTCTTCCCAGAGTACTCTCTTTGATAGGTATCGAAGAATATAACCTGACGAAAAGGTTATCATCAATTTTATTGGCCGGATTATAACCGGCATCATATTGTTTCAGTGCTGCAACCGTCGCATTATCAAGCTGTCCGTTAAGAGCCAGTTCGTATCCGTGCAGATAGAGCCATTCCTGGGCCTTGAATATCCTGTCGGAATCCCCTAGTTTAAAATAAAATTTTCTTATAGCGCTTTCGACATCCTTGTCGGGCAAAGCATCGTCACCCAGCAGTCTCCAGTATGGCAGTCCGTTGTATTTGCCGATAACCTGGATCATGCTCAGTTCAACAAGTAGTCTCACCGCTGCATGCCTTCCCTGGACTTTCTTAACAGAACCCTTTCTTCCAAAAGACTGCCCGAAAAGGCTTATGCCCAGCTCTTTTTCGCCCATAGCCTTTGAAACCTTCATGCTGTTGTCGGCGCTCATTCTTGGTATACCGGGCATTGTTCTGAAGTTAAGGAGGTTAAATTCAAGGGTAATGCTTGCCAGTCCGGTATTTCCGGTATCACCGTATCTCAGCTTTATTTCTTTTGAAGGAAGGTAGTCCGGCAACCCGGTAAATTCCGCGCCCGCACTGACATCCGTACCGTCACCTCTCGTATCCAACCCTCTGTCGTACTCGGTAATTCCTCCGCTTATTACGACATCCGGTATTAGTTTATCGTCAAAATTCGAATCTCCTGTAACCATCTGGTTCTGCATAAAAGAAGGATCATATTGTAT
>JAUPLM010000122.1 GCA_030836965.1 Thermodesulfobacteriota bacterium
CGTCCAAAAGTATTGACAGAAGTGATGCCGCTATCACCTTGAAAATAACCAATGCCGGTGGCGGAATTGGCGATATCAGGCTTTATCTCAATGGTTCCGCAGTTATGCTGGACAGCGCGCGAGGCGCAAAAATTGTCGCTGCCAATCAGAACGAAATCCAAAAAACCTATAAACTAAAACTTTCCAGTGGTTTGAACTCAATACGGGCTATTGCATTTAACGCCGACAATAGCATGCAAAGTGCAGACGCAATTTATGAAATCGCAGCAGCATTTAAATCCCTTGGCAAACCTTCTCTTTATGCGCTGGTTATCGGCATCAATGAGTATAAAAATCCAAAGCTTCAACTTAATTATGCCGTTGCAGATGCATCACTCTTTGCCGACACACTTAAAAATGGTGCTCCAGCCCTTTTTGACAAAGTAGAGGTAAAAACGCTATCCTCCAAAGAAGAGACGACAAGGGAAAACATCTTAAAAGAACTTAAGGCAATGCAGTCTTTAAATCCTGATGACCTGTTTGTCCTATATGTGGCAAGCCACGGCACAGTTGATGATGGAGAATATTTTCTCATCACCTCGAATGTAGGATCAACTCGGACAGAGAGGCTCAAGACCGATGCCATTGGTCAGTCGGTATTCAAGGAACTTATCGGTAATATCCCGGCCACAAAAAAGCTGATCATCATCGACACATGCAATGCTGGGGCTTTGGGTGAGGCAATTCAGATGGCGATGCTGACGCGCGGCATGAGCGAGGACACTGCGATGAAGATCCTTAGCCGGGCGGTGGGCTCGACTATCCTTTCAGCATCTACTTCTATGCAGGAAGCTCTGGAGGGCTATCAGGGTCATGGTTTGTTTACTTACGTGCTGGCAGAAGGATTGAAAGGAAAAGCTGACAAAGGAAATACAGGTTATGTGAGAACGACAGAGCTTGCGGATTATGTGGACAATGAAGTGCCAACCCTGGCCGAGAAGATATTCAAGAAAGCCCAATATCCCACGATTTCAATAAGCGGGCAGGCTTTCCCGATAGGTAAAGTGAAATAAAATTATACACAATTAATTGTTCCTCGACAAAATAGTGATCAGACTCACTATGGGGACAATAAGATTACGTTTCGTATTCATCAACATCCGGGCTTTACAAATTTATTTAGTTGTAGGCGAAGACTACTGCCGAAGCATTTCATATTTTCACTGATCAAACACGCATATTTTCAGGAAAAATACGCCGGATATCTCGTTCAAGCCCGAATATCCTCTTTGTTTAAATGCTTATAGTTTCAGGAATCCGTTTAATCCTGTTAATCCTGTCTGAAAACCTTATGCTTCTCTTTTGTAACAGCTCGCGCAGCTCTGAGGCACAGGCAGCATGTTAATGCCGGTTTTCGGCGTATCAGGATCATGAAAGCTCCTGAACTGTTCATACTCTTTTTTATTCCAGATCCGCGTGAGGCTTTCTTTACCGATATTGCCGAAAGTGAGCGGGTAACATGGGACGGAACTGTTTTGATAGATATGAAGCAGAGGCTTGCTGCTGTTCCGGCGGTCTGGCTGCGAAAGAGTTGGTGAAGCAAAGACACATGGACTGACCTCTCCCGTTACGCTGACTACGCATGAAGAGCGGATATTTTCGCTGCAATGTCCGGGTTGCTTCTGCAATATGGGTCTCCCGTATGCGAAAAGCAGGTTTTCTCTCCGCACCTCTTCTGCGATTCCTTCCAGTACGCCGGCAAGCCGCTCTTCTTCTTCCTCCCGGTTGAAAAGCGCTTCAGTCCACATCGTTTCATCAGTAATCAATGTCAGATTGCTGCATACAATCTGTCCGGCTCCCAGCCTTTTTGCCGGTTCAACAACTCCCTTAAGCTCATGTATGTTTGCAGCAAGCATGAGATAGGAAAAATGGAGAGCCGGATACTCTGTTCCTTTTTCTGTTTTGATACGCTGGAGACGTTCAAGATTTTCAATAATTATTACAAGGTCGGTCCCTTTTCTTATCCGGTTATGGGTGGCCGGGCTTGTACCTGCCAGACTGACGCTAATAATATCCGTTTCAAGATCAACAAGCCTGTGGATGACCTCTTCGCTCAGCAGCATGCCGTTTGTCGTAAAGCCGACACGTTTGCCTTTCTTTTTACACGCTCTAATCATGGCAAAAAGATCAGGGTTCAGGAGCGGTTCGCCCCATCCCTGCAGATAAACAAGATCCGTATAACCAAGATACGGAAGAAGCTGTTTGAAAAGCGAAAACGGCATATGCTGCTTTCTATAAAGGAGAGGCTGGGGGCAGTAGATGCAGGCGGCATTGCAGCGGCTCGTGACTTCCACCTGAACCCAGTCAAGCTCCGGACTGCCTAATTTGTCCAGGAATTTAGTCACCCACCGGGGCATGGCATCTATTCTCCATCAGCTTTGCATAACATCGGGTAACAGAGGCCGGCAGGGAGAGATTTCCTGTTTAATTAAAAATTCGACAGGCTGTTTCATGGCGCAGCCTCCGGGACTGTGATTCAATCGTGGTTATTATACCGGCTGTTCCTTCAATCTGGGCCATAAGCGGTTTGAGCGCCGTATAAAAATCCTTCTCCGCGTTGTTAATCATTTCAAGAGTAAGCATATAGTTATCCCGGCTGCGGTAAGCCGCGCGGACCAGGGATTCGAAATCGTCGCCGTTTGCAGCCAGCAGATTGAGGTAGTGCGAAGAAAGAGTTTCAATCCATGAAGCATATGGTTTTTGGAGAGGCAATGGCAGCGTTGAGCCCGGCACCACGCCTTCTGTTTCAGTCTTTCCGCGTTGTTCCGCAACGTCAATAGCATTCTCCATCGCCAAACGGCGGGAAGTCATGAACTCTTCATTGAATTTTATGCGATCGTTCTTGAATTTCTGCATCCTGTAGAGAAAGTATAGGAAGAGGATCGGAATAAACACCATCCAGTAACTGACTTTCGGTTTTTCAAAAACCGCGGATCCGATCTCATCTGCGAAGGCCAGTTCATGACGAAGAATGATTTCCCTCTTTTGATTCAAATCCTTCATGTCCATAACGTGTGGTAATCCGGAAAAAAGGGCATGTGTATTCTGCCGGAGATCCGGACTTTTCGCATGGAACGTCATTCTTTTAATCCCGGCATGTAATCAATGCTGTCGCCGATACGCGCCGATCCTTCAGCCGGCTCATCAAAATCCGTGTAAAAAATAGCGGTGGCCCTGAGGTTGCGTTCGTCGATCACTTCAGCCATGTGCCGGGCACCGGGGAGGAACTGTGCCAGAGAACCGATCCCGAATATGAACGTCAGGATCAGTACTATGCCGATCAGCAGATTCAGCCATGGGCCAAACCCCGCCTTCCGGGCCGAAGCCCGGAAGGCATTGGAGGAGGCAACGATGTCTTTCACGTTTATTCCTTCAGATTGCAGCAGTAATCTCGGGGAAAATGATATAGAACATAATGTATGCCATCAGCAGCGTGAACAATAATTGAAAAGACTGCCCGAACACGTACAAGGTGATAGGCTTTCCACCTTTAAAATAGGGCCCGAATTCCTTGAAGTTGGTCTCAAGTCCGATTGAGGTGAAGGCCAGCGCGAAGAACCATTCGCGCGCAAGGCTGGTAAAACCCTTAAGCACTCCCTGGCCGATCATGACATTGCTCATATCCTTGCCCATGTTCTGATCGATGATGGAGAAAATAATCGAGGCAATTACGAATCCTATAACGAATTTCGGGAAACGATACCAGATTTCCCACCAGCTCACCTGCTGCCCCGGTGCGCAGTCAACCTTTGCACACCAGTAGACGGCGACGCAGAATGCTGTGACGCCTATCAGAATGTTCTGGATCATCTTGATGGTGGCAGCCACGAAAAGGGCTTTTTGGCCGAGAAAAGCGCCAGCTGCGGCCACAGCACCTGTGGAATCAATGGTACTGCCCATCCATGCCCCGGCCAGAATTTCGGGCATTCCAACCAGTTTTGCTATGGCCGGCTGTCCCACCATGCAGATGGCTGTGAATACCATGGAAAGGCCGATGGCAAGCGTCAGCTCCTCTTTCTTGGCCCGGCAGGCCGCGGCAGTGGCGATGGCAGCAGAAACACCACAGACCGACATGTCCGCCGAGATTGTAATGTTGAGAGTCTTGGACGGCATTTTGATGATCTTCTGGCCGAACCAGTATGTCAGGATAAGAGTGATCGGTGTACAGATCCAGGCAATGAAAATGCCCGGCTTGCCGATGGCCAGGATCTTGCCGAAGAGAATTTCCGCGCCTAGCAGCACCAGGCCTGTCTTGATGTAATATTCCGTAGCCACGGCAGGCTGCATCCACTTGGGTGTTCCGATCGTGTTGCTGATGAGCAGGCCGAAGATAATTGCCCAGAGCGGGAAACCAAACCCCCAGTATTTCATCAAGGCCTGGGTTTCAGCCATATAGGCTATTATGGCTATAAAAAATACTGCGAAAAACCCTATAAAAAACTTGCCGAACGGCTGGCCCATGACTGCTTTGCCGATGCCGAAAAATACTCCGAAAATAATGCAAAGTCCGATCAGATAGGGAACCCGGTTGTACGGTTTATGGGAAGCCTTCGTCTTGGCTTTGGATGTCTTGCCTTTTGCATCCTGCCAGGCCTTGATCGCCTTATCGGCATTGTCGTTTAAAGCGGCATCCTTGAATGAGGCTGCTGCAGCTGCTGCCTGAGCGGTACCTGCCAAAGCAAGCGCCGCGGCTTCAGCCTCCTTGGCCTTGTCGAACGATTCCTTGGCGGGTGCATTTAGGGCGTCGGCAGCCTCCTTGTTCCGGTAAACCGCTTCAAGAGGGTTGCTTGTCCAGGCGCTTGGGGCGGCCATGAAGTTCTTTATTGCCTTGCCGTAATCCTCATCCATGGCGCTGATACCCCGTTTGGAAGAGGATGCATTGTGCCATTCAATCGTTTTGAAGGGCGCCTTTGCTGCTTCCTCCTTCATAACTGCATTGTACTTGGGAATTTCCGCGGCTTTTTCAGGCGGTCTCGGCAGATAAATAAGAAGTCCGATGATAAGTAATAAAAAACCCATCCAGATCGCCATCCAGTCTTCCTTGGTGTAAAGATCCTTGAAAGTGGTCTTGCCACTCTCGATAACAACATATTCAGGTTCTTTTTGCGGTTTCACCGTGTCTGCATTCATTCTTTCCTCCTGCCCCGGCGGGCGCTTTGATGAAATGGTTAGACAGAGTATTGTGATTGTGCACAGATATGACTTGAACAGCATCGAGTTTTGATGCCCGGATTATTTATCAGTCCGGCCAATTATGCAAGAAAAATTTATAATACCGCCAGACTCCAGCACGCTCTGCCTTTTTCGAAAGAAAAATACAATAATCATGCCACATCGCTCATGAAAAATATCAACCGGAAGGTTAATTCTATAATAAAGTGTTATTGTTAATAGTTATATTTGATTTCAACATGAAATGAAAATTATCCGGATGGTTGCATTCTCCGGGCAAGTCGGATTATTTTACAAAGTGTAAAAAATTTATTAAATTGGCCCTGGAGAAATCTCCTTTAATGCTTTCAATGATTTCCAGAAGAAATACCCTATGATGCAGAATGTCGTGACCGGGCTGAACCAGTCCGGAATATGCAATCCAAAACTGTGGCCGATCATGACGCACCCCAGGGTGAATATGGAGTACATCGCTCCGTTTTTCAGATACTTGTATTTCTTGACCTTGTCTATATTGGCAACCGTAAGCTGCCGCACAGCGATGGCGCCGATCCCGTTACCGACCAGAATCAAAGGGATTATAAAAGTAAAGGCAAAAGCACCCAGCACCCCGTCGATGGAGAAAGACATGTCAATCACTTCAAGATAAAATATTTTGCTGATGTCCGACATGGTTGAAGCATTCGCTATCATTCTTCTTTCAGCATGCTCGGCATTTTCCTTGAAGCCATGGCTTATAAAAAAAGCGCTTGAACCGATAACGGCGCCAAGAGCCATCAGCGGATTGTGTTTTATTGCCATCCACACAATGGTAACGAGCAGAACGGAAGCAACCGCGAAGAACCAGACTCCCTGCTTTTCGATGAATTCTTCTCCTATGAGTCCATAATATTTTTTTTCAAGAAACAGCCAGTGGAAAAACAGAAAAACAAGAAACGTTCCGCCGCCGATCAGAAGAACCGGAGCTGATTCCTGAATGGCTTTGACTACCGAAGGATCGGAACTGAAGGATGCGGTGAAAGAGCCGAGAAAGCCCAGATTCGGAGTGCTTATCCACAGTATCAGCCATGGCAACAGTCCCCGGACGAGAAATACCGCTATGAGTATGCCCCAGAAAAGAAACCATTTTTTTCCCTTTTCGGTCATTGTTGAAAGCACTTCAGCGTTAATAATCGCGTTGTCGATGCTTATGATAATTTCGAATAACGCCAGTCCGGAAGCGATCAGTATTAAAGAAAACCAGTCCATCTTTTAAGATATTCTCCTTATTCTTTGCCGGGGTATCAAATAAAAAAACCTTTACCCACGGCGTAAAATGCCCTGAATAAAGGTCTTGCATGTTTTGATGTTGTAAGCATCAGTTCCCGCGTCCGGGTGTTTCCACCGTGTTGACGAACTCCGGGGCGGTCCGTAAAAACCGCTTGCTACTCCCCTCTGTCAGTTTCACTTTTATGAAAATCGCGGTGAGTTGTCAATAA
>JAUPLM010000123.1 GCA_030836965.1 Thermodesulfobacteriota bacterium
CGCTCTTCCGATCTACAGCCCGATGGGAGCCCAGAAAAGGGTTTCCGGTTTCGTCTGCTTTATCCACACCATGTTTTCATCCCAGGCCCACTTCAGACCATATTCATCCGCCCATCCCCAGAGATTCACAAAACTGTAATCGGATGTCTTCTGTGTGCATCTGCTGAAAAGTTCAAGGTAATCCTTCTGCCTGTCAATTGTGATCGGCTCAAATTGTAAATTCATTTTTTCCCTATTTCAAACAGGTTTAAATCCGAATATCGAATATAGAAAATCGAATTTCGCTTACACCTCTTGAACTTCGGTTTTCGATGTTCGATGTACGATGTTCGATGTTCTCCTCAACGTACCAGAATAATTCTTAAATCCATAACATTCGTATTTGTCGGGCCCGTAATAAAAAGATCCCCGAGTTTTTTGAAAAAATTATATGAATCATTATCTGCCAGATATTGAAGCGGGTCCATTCCCCCGGCTGCGGCTCTCTCCAAAGTGCCTGAATCCGCAAAAGCCCCGGCCGCATCGGTCGGCCCGTCCGTTCCGTCCGTTCCCCCGCTCAAAACAACGGTATTTTGAAGCCCCGCTATTTCAAGCGCCGCGGCTAGCGCAAACTCCTGGTTCCTTCCTCCCAGGCCTTTTCCCGTAACATTCACGGTAGTCTCTCCCCCTGAAATAATACATGCCGGTTTAGAAACCGGAAGGCCTGTTTTCGCAATCTCCTTTGCTACCGCGCAGTGAAAATGGGCAGCCTCTTTGGTATCTCCCTCTATCATGGATGAGAGCACAAAGGTATTATATTTCAGCCTTTCCGCCTTCAGTTTTGCGGACTTTATGGCTTCTATGCAGCTTCCGACAATATGATTCCGGGTCTTTTCAAAAATCAGATCTCCCGCTTTAGGTGTTTCAGGGTTCTTTCCTCCGGCCCCGTCGGTGAGATATTTTACCACTTTTCCGGGAAGTTTCCCGCTAAGATTATATTTTTTGATTATTCCAAGGCAATCCTTATAGGTGCTCGAATCAGAAACAGTCGGGCCGGAGGCTATGACATCAAGATCATCTCCGACAACATCCGAGAGAATCAGGGTGATAAGGGTTGCGGGAAAGACCGCTTTAGCAAGCATTCCGCCCTTTATAAAAGAAGTGTGTTTGCGGATCGTGTTGATTTCATGAATGGTTGCTCCGCAGGAGATAAGCCTTTTTATGGTATCCTGCTTGTCTCTCAGGGAAAGACCGGGCGCCGGAAAGGGAAGAAGCGCGGAACCGCCGCCTGAGACAAGACAGATGACAAGGTCGTCTTTGCCGGCCTTCTTGGCCAGGCTCAGTACCTTCTCCGCTCCGGCCCGCCCGTTTTCATCGGGAACAGGATGGCCCGCCTCAACAAGCTTCACCTGTTTGAGGGAAGCAACATGGCCATATTTGACATTGACCACGCCTTCCGTGATCCGTTCCCCGAGAAGATCCTCAACGGCGGATGACATGGGTGCGCCCGCTTTTCCCGCCCCGATTACAAATACATTGTCAAACCTGTCAAGGTTATATCTAACTCCTCCGGCCACCAGGTAATTTTTTCTCCGGCGGCAAAACCGCTTCACGGCGGCTTCAGGCTCAACCGCGGAAAGGCCCGCATAAAATATCCCGGAAGCGTGTTTGCGGAGCGTTTTATGGCCACGGCCGGAAAAAGGCTCTTTCATTATTTATTGCTCCCGTTCCGCCTGATAATCGCGTCTTTAAATGAAATATATTCACCGTCATTGCTGTAGTTTTTATAAGGAGTAATTGACGGCTTCTTATGCGCAAGCCTTGCTATGCCTTCCCGGAAAGTAAAAAATTTGTTTTCATCATGCAGCGGCAATAAGTTCTCCGGCATGGAGGATATCGTTTCCTTCTCAACGGATTCGAATCTGTAACCGTCTTTCCCGGGAATTACCCTCACCTTGAAATTTATTTTCCCGCTTTCAGGTTCTCCGGCAATCCGGGTTACCGCTTCTTTGTTCAGTTTATCGAGCTCATCCACCCTCTTTTCAACCATCTCCCTGTTACCGGCCCATAAGAGTGATGTTGCTGTTATTACAAAAAAAATAACCGCGATGCATTTCATGGCTTTTTTCATGGGGCCTCCTTTCTTTTACCTGATTTATACCATCCCCCTTTTCCCCGGTCAATCACCTATATGGCAGAGTATCAGGAACGGATTCCCTTAATGCGGAATCACGCAATATATGTATTGCATTAACAAAATAAAAAATGATACCTGAAATCAGATACCGCCTCTCTCTTTTAAAACCCGCTTAAAAGGAAACAGCTTGAAAATAATTATTACAAACAACCTGAGGCTTTCAGGAATCCCGGCCCCGCTGTATCAAATACTAACGGAAATGCTTACAATACCAAATCCCAAATGGGTGGATAATGAGAGAATGGGGCGCTGGAACAGGGGAACTCCCAGAATCCTGCGTTTATACGACAGAATAAGAGGGGGCGGACTGTGGATTCCAAGAGGTTTTATGCGCCAGCTCATATTCCTCTGTAAGCGTAACGGAGTGGAATATGAAATATCAGACGAAAGACGCTCCCTCCCTCCGGTTGATTTCAAATTCAACGGCTCGTTGAAACCATTCCAGCTTCAGGCAGCAAACGTCATGCTTTCCAAAGAGTTCGGGACATTAAGCGCGCCTACCGGAAGCGGCAAGACGGTCATGGCGCTTTATATCATAGCGCAGCGGATGCAGCCAGCATTGATAATAGTCCATACAAAAGAACTCGCCTTGCAGTGGATAGAACGGATCGAAACATTTCTCGGAATCCCGAAAGAAGAGATAGGATTAATAGGCGCCGGTAAAAAAAAGCCAGGCGCCAAAATAACCGTAGCTCTTGTTCAGTCCATTTATAAGTGCGTTGAAGAAGTTTCTTTAAAGACCGGTTTCCTCCTGGTGGATGAATGCCACAGAACTCCCAGCAGAACATTCACCGATGCGGTCACCGGTTTTGATTCGAAATATATGCTCGGATTGTCGGCAACGCCATGGCGCAGGGATAATCTGTCGAAGCTTATCTTCTGGCATCTTGGAGATATCCGGCATGAAGTGGAGAAAGCCGGACTCATTGAAACGGGAGATATAGTGCCCGCTGAGGTCATTGTAAGAGATACCGATTTCAGTCCCTTTTTTGACCCCGTCAACGAATACAGCAGGATGCTCTCGGAACTGACCTCAAATGACGGCAGGAATCATCTTATTGCGTCAGATGTGGCAAATGAAGTGAAAAACGGGTCAGGAAGCTGCTGTCTGGTACTTTCGGACAGGAAAAAACACTGCGAGACGATACGGGCGCTTCTTAAATTCAGGCATAAAATATCATCCGAACTGCTCACCGGTGACGTGCCGGATGCCGGAAGAAAAGAGATTCTTGACCGTCTTAACAACGGGGAAATAAAAGTTCTTGTAGCTACAGGACAGCTCATCGGGGAAGGATTCGACTGCAAAAGTCTCTCCACCCTTTTTATAGCCACGCCCATAAAATTCAGCGGCAGGGTGCTTCAGTATCTCGGAAGAGTTTTAAGGCCCGCTCCCGGAAAAAATAAAGCCGTTGTTTATGATTATGTAGATGTGAAGGTTGATATATTAAAAGCGGCAGCCGTCTCAAGGCAGAAAGTATACGCTTCGTGGAAAGAGTAGAGAGACCTTTGCATAACGCCCCCTTTTGCCCGATTTCGACGTCAGGCTCAAATTTCAATCCTCGAAATA
>JAUPLM010000124.1 GCA_030836965.1 Thermodesulfobacteriota bacterium
GTTTAAGGTGGGTTTACCCCGAACTGAAATCAAAAGAGATCTTTATTCAAAACTCAATGAAGCAAAGGTCTGTTTTTCCATGGGTCTTTATGCCGAAGCTCTTGGAATTTACGAAGAGATTTTTGTTTTTTTCCCTGATCTGGAAGCCAAAATAAAGGATGAAATCAATGAACAGATAATACTCCTGAAAAAAGAGATTGAAGAGCTTGAACATGCCGATTCAAAGCATGTTTCGGTAGACGATATTTCCATGCTTAAAGCTCTTTCCAGTCAGGAGGATGTTACGGCTATTTTTGACAGTTCCTGTGCTTTCAAGGAGCTTGGACTTTTCGGAGAAGCCGTTGCTGAATATGAAAAGCTGTTCTTCCTCGATTATCCCGTAGATAAAATTGTTCCGGAAATGAATGAGTCCCTCTCCAAGGTTTTTCCACCGGACAAGATTATGGAAAAAATTGCCCTTATTACAAGTGACGGGAGAATAGATAATGTAAAAAAGGCAAGGATAAATTACTGTTTCGGCATTGAAATGGAAAAACGGGATCAGCGGGAAAACGCTCTCGAACTGTACAAATCAGCTGCTAAAATCGATCCTCAAAATATTGAAACCGGTAAAAGGATTGAAGCCTTATCCGCCACGCTGTCGTTCAATTCGAAATACGATTATCTTCTCAAATACAAAATAGTTACGACCGACCAGCTCCAGAAAGCTTTTGCCTTATCCAAAAAGATAAATAAGAGTGTTGAGTTTGTCCTTATTGATCAGTATAAAATAAATAAAGCCGAGATAGGAAAATCATTTACCGCATTTTACGGCTGTCCGTTCAGACTTTTCGATCAAAGTATTCCCGCACCGGTTGAACTCCTCGGAAATCTGAAGAAAACCTTTCTGCTCAATGAGATATGGATACCGTTGAGCTGGAGCAAGGAAGGTCTTGAAATCCTGGTCGATGATCCGAAGAATCTTAATAAATCGGATAATATCAAAACTCTCATGAAGACCAGGAAGATCAATTTTTCCGTAGGCATAAAAGAGGATATTGAAGAATATATAAAACGGTTTTTTGATGCCGGAACCGGCTCATCGGATTCTGTTCAGCAAAGCGCTGATTATTCCGAGATGGATATCATTCCTGATATATCTTTCGAGGAAGAGGAAGATGTTGAGGTTTCGGGAGAAGAACCGGATGAACAATCAAGCCATGTCGTTAAACTGGTTGACCAGGTCCTTATCGCAGCCTACAGAAAAAACGCCTCTGATATTCATATCGAGCCGTCGCCTGTCACGAAGATGACAGGCATCCGTTTTCGAATGGATGGAGTATGCCAGGAATATTTAAGAGCACCGAATTCAATGGCAAAAGGCATTATTTCGAGAATTAAAATAATGGCTGATCTTGATATAGCTGAAAGACGTCTTCCGCAGGATGGAAAGATTAAATTCAGACGTAAGGGAATTCCGGCTTTTGAGCTCAGGGTCGCAACCCTTCCTACAGCAGGCGGTTTTGAGGATGTCGTTCTCAGGATTCTCGCAAAAGCCGGTGCAATGGAACTTGATAAGATGGGATTGAGTGAACGTAACCTTGCCGTCATGAAAAAGATTGTTGCAAAACCTTACGGGCTGGTTCTGGTTGTAGGACCCACAGGTTCGGGAAAGACTACCTCCCTTCATTCGGCGCTTGGATATATCAATAAACCCGGAGTCAAAATATGGACGGCTGAAGATCCAGTTGAGATTACGCAGCAGGGATTAAGGCAGGTTGAGGCGAAACCAAAGATAGGGCTCGATTTTGCCAGGATTATGCGAGCTTTTTTAAGGGCGGATCCGGATATTATCATGATTGGCGAGATGCGTGATCATGAAACTGCGTCAATCGGTGTTGAGGCTTCGCTTACCGGGCATCTCGTTTTTTCTACTCTGCATACAAACAGCGCGCCTGAAACGGTGACACGGTTGCTGGATATGGGGCTTAACCCATTAAATTTTTCCGATGCATTTCTCGGAGTAATGGCCCAGCGGCTTGTAAGAAGATTGTGTGCAAACTGCAAGCAGGAATATCATCCCTCGCAAGAGGAATTTGAAGAGATAGTAGACGATTACGGCAGGAAATATTTTGAAGCTGCAGGAATAAAATATTCTCCGGATTTCATCCTGTATAAACCTGGCAGCTGCGATACCTGCTCAGGCACCGGCTACAAGGGACGCTTAGGAATACATGAACTGATGGAAGGCACGCCTGAAATAAAGAGAATGATCAAAAAATCAGCTACATCCGAAAGCCTTTTCGAGCAGGCTATGAAAGAGGAGATGACTACTCTCAAACAGGACGGGATATTGAAATCATTCAAGGGATTGACGGATATAAGTGAAGTCCGCCGCGTTTGCATAAATTGACGCAAGCCGGGTTTTCCCGCCATGTTCAAGGCCAGGTAATAAAGTATGGAAACAGGCTCGGCAGAGTGGGAAGATATAATTATAAATGGATCAAGGATTTTTGATGTCAATGTGGGATTAAAAGAAGCCAGGCAGTTCTCGATTCATGCCGCCGAACTTTTAAAGTGGAACTTAAAAATAAATTTAACCGCTATAACCGATCCATTTGAAGTCGCTGTCAAACATTTTCTTGATTCAATAGCCCCTGCCGGCATGATTCCCTCCGGAGCTTCACTGCTTGATATGGGCTCCGGCGGAGGTTTTCCGGGTATTCCCCTGAAAGTTGTTATCCCGACCCTTACTGTAACTCTTGTCGATTCATCACGGAAGAAAATAACATTCTTGAAGCATATTATACGGACTGCCGGACTTGATGATATAGAAGCACATCAAGGCAGGGTTGAAGAACTGGCCGGAAGTCAAAAAATGTTCGATGTTATAATATGCCGCGCATTTTCATCGCTTGATAAATTTGTGCAATCCGCGCTTCCTCTTCTTGCTCCAAGCGGCATGATCATAGCCTTAAAAGGAAAAATAAACCCTGATGAGATAGAGTCCGTCAGGCTTTCAGATAACGGGAAACAAGGCACCGGAAGAATTTCGGGTCTTCCGTTAGATATAAAAATCAAAAAATATATGCTTCCTTATATTGATTCGGAAAGAACTATCATGGTCATAAAAAAACTTCTTTAGGAGTTGTAACAAAATTAACATTACATATCTGACCATTTTGTTACGGCTTCTTATGCCGGGCACTGTATTTGAAGCTCCCCGCCGCAAGTCCACCGTGGCGGACCTTCGGCGGGAATGCGCTCGCGTTTCGGTTCAAGGTTACGGTTATTTTTGAACTACGGAACAGGACCTCTCGCGGACTTTTTATTCAGTATTTGTTTGCAATAATGCGGAAAGTGATTATATTCCCCAAACCTTTTACAAGGCTTCCATGCTTGATATTTTATAATTACAGGTAAATTTTACTAACAGGAAGGATTAATGCCGAAATTAATTGAAAATGAAAAAATCAGAAATGTCGCCATTATCGCTCATGTCGACCACGGAAAAACAACTCTGGTTGACGGGATGTTCAGACAGAGCGGTTTATTCAGAGTGGGACAGGAAGTCGATGAAAGAATAATGGACTCTATGGACCTGGAACGTGAAAGAGGCATTACAATCGCTGCGAAAAACTGTTCTGTGATATGGAACGGCGTAAAAATAAACATTATTGATACTCCGGGACATGCGGATTTCGGAGGGGAAGTCGAGAGGGCTATATCAATGGCAGACGGCGCCCTGTTGCTTGTTGACGCATCGGAAGGGCCTCTTCCGCAGACGCGTTTTGTTCTTAAAAAAGCGCTGGCTGCGGGCCTGAAGATTATAGTCGTTATCAACAAAATAGACCGTAAGGATGCACGTCCTGACGAGGTGCTGGACGAAATATACGATCTTCTCATAGATCTTGACGCAAATGAGGACCAGCTTGAATTTCCGCTTTTATATGCTATAGGGCGCGAAGGAATTGCGCAGAAGACTCTTGAGGAAAAGGGAGAAAATCTTCATTTGCTCCTTGATACTATTTTGAAGGAGATTCCACCTCCGTCCCATGATCTGGCTGAGCCTTTCCAGATGCTTGTTTCAGACCTCGGTTATTCCGACTACCTGGGAAGGCTTGCCATAGGTAAGATATTCAACGGAAAGATCGGACATCATGACGGTCTTATATGCATCGACAGTGAAGGCAAACATATTCAGCTTAAGGTTTCCAAGCTTCAAACATACGTAGGGTTGA
>JAUPLM010000125.1 GCA_030836965.1 Thermodesulfobacteriota bacterium
AGCCCCATAAGATTAATAGTCACGAAGCGTTAGAGCGTCTCCGCCTGTTTGATTCTGTATAGACTATCAGGGGGCGTTGATATGTTTCGGAAAAATTGTCCGTCAGAACAAACCGGCGCATACCTCTGCTACGCTTATACGATAGTTATGCAAAGGCTCGAGAGAAGAATACGAAATAGGGAGTGTTTTGTGAAAAAACCGGTCAATCAGCAAATTGTTATTAGCGGGGTAGGCGGCCAGGGTGTCCTTTTCATCACGAGGCTTCTCGCGGAAGCGGCCATAATGAAAGGCTATCCGGTTTTTACTTCGGAAACGCATGGAATGGCGCAGCGCGGCGGAACGGTTCTTTCCCATCTTAAAGTCGGAAATTTTGCCGGCCCGCTGATAAGGCCGTTTCATGCTGACGGGCTTATAGCTCTGAAGGCTGAAAATATACTCCAGCACGGGGCATTCCTGAAAAAAAACGGCTGGATATTTGTAAACAGCGGCAAAAAGCCTGATACCGGATTTGATGCCTATGCCGTTGACGCGGACGCCCTGTCCCTGAAAACAGGAAATCCAAAATCGGTCAACCTTATTCTTCTGGGTTTTGCGCTTAAAGGAGCATCGAGCAGGCGGGGAGAGGATAAAGGCCTCTTCTGCACCTTTGAAGAGATAAAAAACGTTATTGCCGCGCAGCTTAAAGGGAAAAAAGATATGATAGAAGCTTCAGTGATAGCGCTTGAAGCGGGTTACTCGGTTTTATGAAAAATAATTAGCAAGGAGTTAATTCGATGAGTTTTATTCCGTATGATCTGACGGATGATAAATTAAAAAAAATACAGGCAGACGGACTTAAATGGACCGTTTCACGCGCTTATGCCGGTTCTCTTTTTTACAAAAACAAACTTGATGCTGCCGGGATCAAGCCGGATGATGTCCGGTCTCTCGAGAATCTCGGGCAGCTTCCTTTTACCGACAAGGAGGATCTGCAAAGCGGATATCCTTTTCCGCTCCGCTCGGTTGATTTTAACGATATAGTCCGCGTCCATGCTTCTTCAGGCACAACGGGCAAGCGTAAAGTGCTCTGCTACACGCAGAAAGACATAGATGTCTGGGCGGATATGTTCGCCAGATGCTATGAGATTGCGGGACTTACGCGCGGGGATCGAGTTCAGATCGCGGTCGGTTACGGCCTCTGGACTGCCGGAGCCGGATTCCAGGCCGGTTCCGAGCGCTTCGGCGCCATCACGATTCCCCTTGGTCCGGCAAATGCGGATATGCACTGTGAAATGATGGTTGACATGGGCACAACGGTTTTCTGCGCTACTGCATCCATGGCCCTTCTGATGGCCGAAGAGATTCATAAAAGAGATCTCCTGTCCAGGATAAAGGTGAGTAAGATCATCCTCGGAGCCGAAAGGCACAGCGATGCAATGAGAACGCGTATCCGCGAACTCATGGGGGTCGAGCACATCTTTGATATTTACGGATTGACCGAGGTGTACGGCCCCGGAACAGGACTTGACTGCATCCATCACAGGGGTATTCACTACTGGGCCGACCGTTTTATTTTCGAGATAATCGATCCTGTGACCTTAAAACCTGTTCCACCCGGAAAAGAAGGCGAGCTTGTTGTTACAACCCTGTGCAAGGAAGCAAGCCCCCTTATACGCTACCGGACCCATGACGTAACCCGCATATTCGACGGCCCGTGCGAATGCGGGGTTCCTTTCCCGAGGCACGACAGGATCCTGGGCCGTACCGATGACATGTTCACCTACAGGGCCGTCAATATCTATCCGAGCCAGATAGATCATATCTTAAGCCGCATAGACGGTATAGGAAGCGAATTCCAGATTCATTTAAAACATCTCGAAGACGGACGCGATATGATGCTTCTTAAAGTTGAAAGAAAATCGGGCGCATCGCAGGCTGATGATCCAAAACTTGCGGAGCAGGCAGCTACCGAAATACGCAGGAAGATACTTGTGCGTTCGAATATTGAGATCGTTGATTACGGAACTCTTCCGCGCACGGAAAGAAAGAGCAAAAGGGTTTTTGACAACAGGAACGGGAACGCGGGTAAATAAAGAATTCGGCTTTGCCTGAGATATTCAGACAGGCGGGCTTTTTAAATAACCGACTAACAGGGAGGTTTATTAGATGAAGATCAGAACAGGAATAATTCTAACAAGTTTTGTTTTTGCATTGCTTTTAACGGGAATATGCATGCCGGTTCCTGCGTCAGCAGAGACAATTAAGCTTACGTATGCAAATTTCCCTCCCGCATCCACGTTTCCCTGCATCCAGATGGAGAGATGGACAAAGGAGGTGGAGAAGAGAACCAACGGAGAGGTTAAGCTTCAGACCTTCCCGGGCGGCACACTGCTCGCGGCCAAGAATATTTTTGACGGAGTCATTACCGGCTCGGCGGATATCGGCAATTTTGCCATGAGCTATCAGCCCGGAAGATTTCCGGTTTCCGAGGCTGTTGATCTGCCTGTCGGCTTCAAGAGTTCCAAAGTGGCCAGCCTCGTCCTTTATGATCTCATCGAAAAGTATAAGCCGAAGGAATTCGAGAAAGTAAAGATCCTGACGCTTTTCACCTGTCCGCCTGCGGATTTTATGACCAGCCGTCCCGTGAAGTCATTGAAGGATCTAAAAGGCATGGAGCTGCGTGTGTCGGGTACGGGCGCGGAAATTATCAAGGCATTGGGCGCCATCCCCGTGGCCATGCCGCAGTCGGAGACGCCGGAGGCAATACAGAAGGGCGTCGTGAAAGGGATGGTTTCTTCAATGGAAATATTGAAGGATTTCAATTTTGCCGCTTATTGTCCTTATGCCACGGAGGCTAACCTGTTTGTGGTCTCTTTCGCCGTTGTCATGAATATGGATAAATGGAACGCCCTGCCGCCCGGCGTGAAAAAGGTTCTCGACGACCTTCGCGTGGAACAGGCCGTCTGGACGGGAGATTATGTCGATAACCACGTCAAGGAGGCGTTGACATGGTCAAAGGAGAAGTACAACCATCAGGTCGCCAGCCTGCCTGCCGAAGATAAGGCCGAAATCGCGAAACTCCTGAATCCCATGATCCAGGACTATATCAAGAAGGTTACGGCGCAGGGGCTTCCCGGCGAACAGATTATCAAAGATGTGAACAGCCTGAAGGCTAAGTACGAAAAGGAATATAAATAGCTTCCGAACTGGAAACGCGGTAGTGTCCATAATTTGTTTCGGGAAGGGCACTAAATAGGTTTTGTCGTCATACAGGTGAA
>JAUPLM010000126.1 GCA_030836965.1 Thermodesulfobacteriota bacterium
CTTGGCTATTACAGCCTCCTTGATCGCATACATGCAGCAGACTGAAGAGCAGTAGGAATTATCGCACCTGTTCATGTCCCTAGAGCCTACGCACTGGAACCATGCTATCTTTTTTGGCTCCTTGTGATCGGATGTGCGTACAAGATGCCCCATGGTCGGTCCTGACGCTGAAAGAACCCGTTCAAACTCCATGGCGGTAACGACATTGGGAAGTTTTGCGTACTGGTATGAATCAAAAACGGTAGGATCAAACGGCTCAAACCCCGGGGAGAGAATCACGGACCCGACATTCAGGGTCACAATCTCCTCTTTCTGATCAAAATCAACCGCCCCTGTCGGGCAGATTTTTTTACAGGCTCCGCATTTTCCCTTCTTCGCGAAATATATGCAGTTTTCCTTGTCGATACTGTATTTTAAAGGAACCGCCTGGGCATACTGCACATAAATGGCTTTTCTTTTTGCGAGCCCCATGTTGTATTCATCATCGACCTTCTTGGGGCATTTTTCGGCGCAGGCACCGCAGGCTATACATTTTGTCTCGTCGACAAACCGCGGATGGCGGATGATTTCAACCTCGAAATTCCCGGCTGTTCCCTTGATATCTTTGACTTCGCTTGATGTGACGATCTTTATATTCAGATGCCGGCCGACCTCGACCAGTTTAGGGGAGATAATTCACATCGCACAGTCATTGGTAGGAAATGTCTTGTCAAGCTGAGACATCACCCCGCCTATGGACGGTGATTTTTCAAGAAGATAGACATAATATCCGGAATTGGCCAAATCGAGGGCGGACTGCATTCCCGCAATTCCACCTCCCACTACCAGTACTGATCCGATCACATGATGAGACATCTCTTAATTCTCCTGGTAAAATTATCTTTAAACAGGGCTTAAAAATACCCGGTATGACTCCTGCTATATCTGTTCAACTAGCCGTTTATATTGCAATTCATACAACATTAATGGGCTGAAACCGTCCAGCAACGCATCCAAGGAAATGTTTTTAGTATATATAGAAATCATACTTGTCAATATTTTTTGAAAATATTGACAAAAGAAGGGCGTTACGGAAATCTTTTAAAACTTCATTGGAAGAATTTTGCCGCCTTTTCCTTCAACGCCTTTCCTGTCAGTTCGCCTCTGACTACCTCTTTCACTTTGCCGTCAGCTCCTATGAATACTGTCATGGGCAGGCCGTAAACACCGTATTCCTTTCCGGCCTTTCCGTATGGGTCGCTCAAAATTACCGGTTTTTCAATTTTCAGATCCTCAAGCATGCCCATGAACACGTCAAAACCCTCTTTGTAACCTATGATAACAACCTTTATATTCTTTTGCGTAAACTCATCAACGAGGGAGTTTAATGCCGGAAGTTCTTTTTTGCACGGATCGCAGGTTGAGGCGAAAAAGTTGACGATAACTCCTTTTGCGGGTTTCCTCGCGGAAGAACCGGTGTAATCGCTTAAGTAGAAATATGTTCCGCTACTGTCGCGAAGGGCTATGGGCGGAGCCGCATCCTTTGCCGATAACGCGAAAGAAGGCTTTTCGGTTAAAAAAACAGCGCACAAAATCAGCGACATAGCCGAAATAAATCCAATTCTTTTAATAGACATTTCTTAAAACCTCCTTGAATCGATATCATTTTCGGGAGCGCACGGCAAAACCCCGTTTGTAAATGGAGTTGTCGCGCCTCTCCAGAAGCTCTCCGCCGTTATCGAAGTCCAGCGCCCATCCGGAATTTCCGGCAACCGTTCCCAGTCCGCCTGTTTCGCCTGACCATATCAGCCAGCCTGTGGTCTCCAAGAGCGGTGTCATATTGCGTAATCCGGCTCCTTTCCGGTAAAGACCCTTCAACTCTCTTATTGCGGGCATCCGCCAGTCTCCACCGTCAACACTTAAACCTGCCGCCCATTGCTTGGCATCGTCCCAATTCGTATTTTTATCCGGTCCCGCGTACCACTCAAGGCCGTTTTGGGTATCGCGCACCACTCCGCTTGCACGCTTTTCAAAGCGGCCGTCGGAGGCGACCGCTTTCGTGGCAGATACTTGTTTATCAATCTCTGATGTACCTGGTTTAAACGTTGAACGCACGGCAAAACCCCTCTTGAAATTGGAATTCCCTTGCCTGTCCGCAACCTCTGTACCGTCATCGAAGTCTAAAGCAGAAGACCGGGTGTCAATCGACGCAATAGCTGCTGTTTTCCCAGTCCACACCAACCAACCTGTTTTTTCCATGAGTTGTGTCATGTTGCGTGATCCGGATCCTTTTCGGTAAAGACTCTTCAATTCATCTATGGCAGGCATGCGCCAGCCGCCGCCATCAATCATTAAACCAGCTACCCAGATCTTGGCATCGTCCCAACCGGTATCCTTATCCGGTCCGGCGTACCACTCAAGGCCGTTTTGGGTATCGCGTACCACTCCGCTTGCACGCTTTTCAAAGCGGCTGTCGGATGCAATTATTTTAACACCGGCTGCCGCCGGACTAATCGCCGTGGTCGCTGATTCAGACATTGAGCGAACTGCAAAACCCCTTTTGCTGATGGAGTTGTCTCGTCTGTCCTGGATCTCTCTGCCGTCATCGAAATCTAAAACCCACCCGGTAGACTCGGCGATTCCCCCCGGACCTGCGCCTGCTTCTACGGACCATACCCGCCAGCCCGTAGTCTCCAGCAGAGGCGTCATATTGCGTGATCCGGCTCCTTTCCGGTAAAGACTTTTCAACTCAGCAATTGCGGGCATGCGCCAGCCGCCTCCATCAACTCTTAAACCTGCCGCCCACTGCTTGACATCACCCCACCCCATATTCTTATCCGGTCCGGCATACCACTCCAGGCCGTTTTGGGTATCGCGCACCACTCCGCTTACAAGCTTTTCAAAGCGGCCATCAGGAGCAATAACTTTGGTACCGGTCATCGCAGGGTCAATCGCCGCGGTTGTTACCTTAAATTCATGTTTTTGGGCTTCACCTTTTGCGATTGCTTCAGCCCTGGCCTTGGCTGTCTGTTCGGCTTTGGCTCTTTCTGTATCTTCCGCTTTGGCTTTTTCTCTTGCGGCTTCTTCAGCTTCCGCCCTGGCTTTGGCTATTTGAGCGGCTTTCGCTCTTTCTCTCTCTTCAGCTATTGCTTTGGCTGTTCGTTCGGCTTTGATTCTTTCTTCTTCAGCTTTAACCCTGGCAACCTGTTCCGCCTTGATTCTTTCTTCCTCGGCTTTGGCTCGGGCTATCTGCGCGGC
>JAUPLM010000127.1 GCA_030836965.1 Thermodesulfobacteriota bacterium
ATGAAAGAAAATAATCCGGCATCAAAGGCTGAAGGAAGATATGAAATAAATGATCAGGGCGCCTTTGCTCTGATCAACGAATATAATACAAAGGATATTTCCGAAGGTTTCATAGAGTGTCATAGAAAATATATCGACATACAAATTTTATTTGAAGGCAGGGAAAGAATAGGTGTATGCGATATTCTGGAATGCAAAGAATATCCTTATGATCCGGATAAGGATTTTCAGAAGCTTGCGGGTGAAGTAAGTTTTATAGAAATAACCCCGAAGCATTTTGTGATATTTTTTCCACGAGACGGGCATATGACACAGATTAAATACGGCGATTTTCCGGAAAGAGTCAAAAAAATCGTTTTCAAAATTCCGGCAGGGTCTGACAAGGGTGTGCGCTGATGCGTTCTGCCGGAAAACTCTATTGCAACGTATCAACGCCCCCGGATAGTTGACAGGGAGCACACAGGCGGAAAGGATATAAGTCTTCGTGAATATTCATCCTCTGGGGCTGTATAAAACTGATGGATGTGGATCTGCCGCCGCAAACGAAGATGCAGCTATAATTCCGTCAGAACACTTCGGCGCATACCCTTGCCAGTCTCCGGAATATAATATTATGCAAAAGCCTCTAAGCTTGACAACTTAGACTCCGCATGGTCAAATCAAAATATGGACCGTTCATCCCTCACACGTTATGCATGGATTTCGATAGCAGCGGCTATCGCCACGATCACTTTGAAAAGCATTGCATACCTTCTTACCGGATCTGTCGGCCTGCTTTCGGATGCGGCTGAATCGCTTGTCAACCTCATGGGCTCCTGCATAGCGCTTGCCATGCTCACGATAGCCGCCCGTCCTCCTGATGAAGACCACCTTTTCGGTCACGACAAGGCCGAATATTTTGCTTGCGGAGCGGAAGGCGTACTGATTCTAATCGCTGCCGTCGGCATCGGGTTTGCGGCGGCAAACCGGCTTGTTAATCCAAAGCCGATTGAACAGGCCTGGGCAGGGCTTACTGTTTCAGCCGCGGCATCTATGATAAATTTTATGGTTGCCCGCACTCTGCTTTCCGCCGGAAAGAAAAACAACTCCGTTACGCTTGAAGCGGATGCGCATCACCTTTTAACCGATGTCTGGACTTCAGCAGGTGTGATAACAGGTGTAGCCGCAGTAGCTCTGACCGGATGGCAATTTCTCGACCCGGTCATTGCGCTTGGCGTTGCCTGCTATATTGTATGGACCGGCTTCAGGCTGGTAAGAAATTCGGTGCTTGGTCTCATGGATTCGGCCTTGCCGGAGGATGCGTGCAAGGAAGTAATAACGGTTCTGGATAAATATAAGGGCAGGGGGATACAGTTTCACGCGCTGCGGACAAGGCAATCCGGACCCCGCTGCTTTGTATCCGTCCATGTGCTTGTTCCAGGAGCATGGACGGTACAGCAGGGGCATGAGCTGCTCGAGGAACTGGAAGCCGATATACGGGGCGCAGTATCGCTTGTAACCATATTTACTCACCTTGAACCGGTCGAAGATCCGGTTTCAGGAGATGATACCGGGCTCGACCGCATTATAAAATGAGGAATTCCGCCTTGTTGCTGGTTTCCGGTTAATAAGAAAAACCAGAAACTACAAACCAGAGACCAGAGACTTAGCGTTATCGGGCAAAGGGGATGTTATGCTAAGGTCTCATTACGGCAGGTTCATCATTTTCTTTACCGCCTTATACATTGTATATCCGCCTGAAATATTCCACGCTTTAAAACCCTTTTGTCTTAATATTCTGGAAGCAAAATAAGACCTTTTACCAACAAGGCAGTAGAGCCAGATATCCCGGTTTTTAGGGATTTCATCAAGCCGGAATCTAATGCTGTTCAAAGGGATATTGACGGCACTTCCGACGTGGCCGCGCACATATTCGGACGGGTCCCGCACGTCTATTATATAAGGATCCGGACCGGGGAGCTCTTCCCAGTGCCTGATGAAAGCATAACCCTTAAGCACATTTGCCGCTATCATGCCGGCCATGTTGACGGGATCTTTTGCCGAACCGTACTGGGGAGCATAGCAGAGTTCAGCTTCTTCAAGGTCGAAAACCGTCCCGTTCTTCTGAATCAAGGCGGCTATAACATCGATTCTCTTTTCAACTCCTTCAAATCCGACAGCCTGCGCGCCTAAAATCCGCCCGTCATTTGTGGAAAATATGAGCTTGATTGTTATGGTTTTTGCGTCAGGATAGTAGGTCGCATGATGATCGGGATGAAGATATATCTTTTCATAAGGCATATGAAGCCCGTTTTTCTCATACCGCTTTATTGCCTTTTCCGTAAGGCCTGTAGAGGCTATCGTCATGCCCATCAAACCGCATACGGCGGTAGCCTGGACGCCTCTGAATGATTTTATTTTACCGGATGTTCCGAAAATGGATTCAGCCGCAATCCTGCCCTGCCTGTTTGCCGGTCCGGCGAGAGGTATAAGGCTCTGCCCGTTAGTCAAAAAGTCTTTTACTTCTACGGCGTCTCCGACCGCCCAGATGTTTTCATCGCTTGTGCGCATGTATTCATCTACGACTATTCCTCCAAGAGCGCCGGTGGAGAGCCCGGCATCCTGTGCAAGCTTGATTTCAGGCCGGACTCCTATAGAGAGTATAACCATATCGGCCGGAACCGCGTTTTCCGATTGAAGCCTGACGGATATTGTATCGTCGTTTTCTTTGCAGAATCCTGAAACTGCGGAACCAAGCATTAAGGAAACCCCGTTTGCTTCAAGATGTTTATGTATGAATCCTGCGATTTCAGGATCTATGGCCGGCATGACGTGAGGCTGCATTTCAATTATGGTAACATGAATGCCGAGCCTTCTTAAGTTTTCCGTCATTTCAAGCCCGATAAATCCTCCGCCTACAATTGCCGCCCTTTGAACTTTTTTTTCTTTGATCCATTTAATGATTTCCCTTGTATCGGGAATGTTGCGGAGGGTGAATATGCCGGGAAGATCGATTCCTTCCAGTTTCGGCTTTAAAGGAGCGGATCCCGGGGAGAGAAGAAGGGCGTCATATTTTTCCCTGTAAACCCTGCCCGTCTCCAGATCCTTGACCTCAAGCTCCTTCTTTTCCCTGTCGACCGAAAGGACATTGCTCATGCTTCTTACATCTACCTCGAACCACTCAAGAAAAAGCTCCGGGGATGCGACAAGGAGGTCGTCTTCGCTGGTTATTACATTTCCGATGTAATAGGGGAGGCCGCAATTCGCAAACGATACATAAGGGCCCCTTTCAAATATAATTATTTCGGCATCTTCCGAAAGTCTTCGCGCTCTTGCCGCGCAGGATGCGCCGCCCGCGACACCGCCTACTATAAGGAGTCTTTTTTTGCCTGGCATATTCCGTTCTCCGGTTTTTGACGATTAATATGAAAAGCTTCAGATGTTTAAATAGGATGAACGGCCTTCCATGTCAAGAAATGCGCTTCCAGTGAGCA
>JAUPLM010000128.1 GCA_030836965.1 Thermodesulfobacteriota bacterium
GATGGTTTTCTGAAGGACAAAGAAGGGGGTGTTCATCATATCACACTTCACACACCGGATCTCCGCAAAGCCATGACTCACCTGGAGGAGCATGGCATTCCCTTCTTCGGTTACAACGAGTATCCGGGCGGCATCTGGAACGAGATATTCATCCATCCCCGCAATGCCTTCGGCGTCCTGATCCAAATCGCGGAATTTAAGGCAGCTGACTGGCTGTCGGAGAAGGTTAATCTCCCTGATGGAAAGCGTTGGCAGGTCGAAAAGACGGGAACCGGAGCAACCCTCATATTTTCCCACCCGGGTGGAGGCAGGGTATCTCTTGACCTGGATCGCGGAGAGATTAAGAAACTGGTGGCATCGCTGGAACATGCTTATGCGTAAAAATAACTTCCCGAACCCAATCATGCGGTTATTTTGGCGACTAATTTCCAAACCAACCGGATGAAAGCTTGTACTATTAACCTCAATAGTCAGCCATCTGTTTTATAGTTGCTGATCTGTTCCCGGAAAGAATTGCCGGAACTATGCCGGCTACCGCAATCAATCCTTTACCGCCTCTTTAACATCCTCATCGGCCTTCTTGAAGGTCTCCTTTACATTTTTATCGATCGTCTTTACATCCTTTTTCGCCTTCTTATCAATTGTCTTTAAGCCTTTCTTGACCTTCCTGTCCACAGACTTCGTAACCTTCTTCATCCCTCCGTGAACCTCTTTGAGGCCTTCCTTTGCGGTATTTGCCTCCTCGTCGGCACAGACCATCGAAGGCGCGACAAGCAGGCACAAAGCTATCAAAATACGAAGTAAACGCATTTCATCCTCCTATCATCATATAAGTGTCAGGCGTAATTGCCTGTACTACCCGAAAGCAAGTTAAAATGACTGACCCGTTCTGTAACTTACGGGATATCCGTGAAACTTCAGAAGTAAAGAGCATATCCCATTTCATTTCGGTATTTCATCCTGTAATTGAGTCCTGGCAGCGGAGCAGCTCGAATGCCGGTTTCGGGAGTGTCGATTTTTTCGCGGCCTGGCTGAACGCGCTTCGAAGCCCTTCTTCCAGTACAGGGTGGTAAAACGGCATTGAGAGTATATCCACAGCCCACGTTCCGTGCCCTATCGCCCAGGCAATCTGATGAGCGAGGTGCTCGCCATGAGGCGCGATCAGCTCGGCGCCCAAAATCCGGCTGTCTGTTTTACCGGCATAGATCCGGACCTTTCCCTCGTTCTGTCCCATAATAATGGCCCTTCCCTGACGTTCGTAGTCCGACTCACCAACAACAAAATCCGTTTTGCGCAGACTCAGTGATCTATGGGATTCTCCGATAACAGCGATATTCGGCTCCGAAAAGGTGATGCTCAGATTAACCCTTTTTTGAAAGCATGTTACCTCTTTGGCCATCGCGTTATAGCCGGCGATACGGCCTTCATCTGCGGCTTCATGCAGCACGGGGCGGAGTCCGTTTGCGTCTCCCGCGATAAAAACCGGCAGGTTTTCAATTTGAAAAGTGTTCTCATTAAACTGGGGGATACCGCGATCATCCAGTTTCAATCCAAGCTTTTCCAGCCCGAGATTACCCAGCGCCGGACGTCTGCCCACGGCCACCAGCACCCGGTCCACATCCCAGGTTTCGTCATTGCATCCCACTGTGAGCCTGTTGCCGTTCTCGCCGATAATTTCAGGGGTTCCGACCCTTATATTCATTTTTTGTGAAAAGATTTGAAACGCGTAATTCTGAATATCCGGATCGGTCAACCCACCGATAGATTTGTCCCGCGTGATACATATTACTTCTATCCCTAACCGGCTGAGGGATTGAGCCAGCTCGATGCCAACGGGACCAAGTCCGAATACGGCCATTTTGCGCGGAAGCGTTTCGAGCTCAAAGAACCGGTCCGTATCGATCAGATATCCGGCATATTTCCGCCAGGGCTCCGGAATGACGGGTTTGGAGCCTGTGGCAATGATGACTTTATCCGCACTAACGGTCTCATCCCCGAGATCAAGTGTGTTCGGGTCGATGAACCGCGCATCTTTTCGAATCAGGTGGTCTTTCCATAACTGCATATCTTTTTCCACCCCTGCAACGAAGCGGTCCCTGAGCAGGCGGACATGGCGCATGATCTTAGCATGGTCCGGCGAGGCGGTTTTTGTGTTTTCGATATTGAAGGGTTCGAGTCCCTTCTGGGAATGATAAGCCGATGCAATGGCTATCAACGATTTTGACGGCATGCATCCGACCCGCGCGCAGGTTGTCCCAAGTATACCGCCGTCAATTACAACGTAATTGCCGGTCTGTTTGGCAACCTCTGCGCGGGCGGTCAGGCCGGCGGTTCCGGCCCCGATTATTGCTACGTCATAAGGTTTTGTCATTATACTTCTCCTGTCTGAATCCGGTTTGAGTCATATGCAAGTTTCTTTAAATCTTATATAATTGTCAGAATAATCCAGTCAACCGATATAAGAATAACGCAAATAGCAAGCCAACAAACGGGGAAAAGACCATTCTTTAATTAGTATTTGATAACAGATGGTTAGGCTTACATGAATGATCCGCGTGAGAATATGAAACTATTAGGATAACCTCA
>JAUPLM010000001.1 GCA_030836965.1 Thermodesulfobacteriota bacterium
AAGTTAGTCTGTCCGCCAAAGATCTATGGCGGATTACATTGCCGTTTAAATTACGATTTTTCTAAGGTATATGAGAGTTGACATGACTTCGCCAAACAACCTTTTTCAGATTTTTTACTTGAACCCTTGAACCCTCGAATCCTTTTTTTCACACCTACTCTTTTCGAAGGCATCCTTATTTTTTAACCTGGTATTTCTGAACCGCCATGTTGTGTTCTTTGAAATTAGCAGAGAATACGTGCGTGCCGTCATTTTTTGAAACGAAAAAGAGAAAGTCGGTATCAGCCGGATAAAGCGCGGCTTTTATCGATTCATAACCCGGACCGGCAATGGGTCCAGGCGGAAGGCCCTTTATTTTATATGTATTATAAGGAGTCAGCTCTGAAAGATTTTTACGGGTTATGTTTCCGTCAAAATTTTTTATGCCATATATTACCGTAGGATCGGTTTCAAGGCGCATCCCCTTCTTCAACCTGTTATGAAAAACCGAAGAAATCAATCCGCGTTCCTCATCTGCTCCGGTCTCTTTTTCTATTATTGACGCAAGGGTGATTATTTCATGAACTGAAAATCCGAGTTCTTCGGCCCTCTTTTCCCATTCCGGAGTAAATACGGACTTAAAATTTTCAACCATTGCCGAAATGATATTTTCGCAGGGCTCATCTTTCGGAAAAGAATAGGTATCAGGATAGAGATAGCCTTCCAGTGTCGCCGCATTGATCCCGTATTTCCGGGCAACTTCCGGGTCAGTGACTATTTTCATAAAGTTTTCGGCTGGTCCGAAACCCGCTTCCGATATGACGGAAGCAACCTGCCACATGTTGTATCCTTCCGGAACAGTAATTTTGTGATGATACACCTTGCCTCTTAACAGCGTATCAAATATCGCTTCCGGGGACATCGCCGGCGATAATGCGTATTCTCCGGCATGTATCTTCTTATCATATCCTTTTATGCGGGCTATCAGCTTGAAATTCAGAGGGTTTTTGATAACTCCGGCTTTCTCCAGAGCACTGGTGGTTGTATTAAAGGACTGGCCCTTTCCAATAACCACAAACTTTGTCTCATCTGTTAGTCCGGCGGGTTCCTCCATGTAATTCATGATATCGAATATTAAGAAGGATACGGCAACGACAAGCGCCGTAAGAAGCACCAATGATATTTTGACAAATTTGCTCATAAATTATTTCAGCAGATAATTAGTTTCCGCCGGTTCCCGGTTATATGCCATGTTCCTTTATAACTTACCCGGACCGCGACATTCGACATTCGATATTCGATATTCGGCTCCAGCCTCTCTATCAAAGATGCGCTTAAAAATAAAGAGAGTTTTTACTTTAAGAGGCTTGATTATAAAAGCTTAAAGCCTTATACTCTTTTCTCAAAGCAATCATTTGTTACAGGAATATGAGAGTGAAACCGGAACGGAATAAAAATTCAGTATATGAGGGTTTCGAACAGGGTCCTATCCGGCCCCCAAGCGAAGCATACAGCCTTTTGATACGGGTAACAAGAAACTGCCCGTGGAACCGCTGCGCCTTCTGCCCGGTTTACAAGAGATCGCAGTTTTCCGTCCGGCCTGTAGATCATGTTATAAAAGATATCGATACTGTCCATAAATATGTCACGGCATTGCTCGATCTTACGGATCAAGCAAAGAGGAAAGGCCGGAGCGAGATCGATACAGGCAGCCTGAATATAATGCCGGAGGAAAGGCAGGCGTTCAGTGCCGCATACCACTGGATGGAATGCGGAATGAAATCGATATTCATTCAGGATGCCAACAGTCTTATCATTAAACCATCAGAACTTATTGAAATTCTCTGTCATCTAAAAAATTGCTTCCCCTGGACGGAAAGAATAACATCGTACGCGCGATCCCATACCGTCGCAAGAATCAGCGACAGCGACCTTTCCGGTATCAGGGCGGCAGGGTTGAACAGAATACATATCGGCCTTGAATCGGGATCAGACAAAGTTCTTGAACTTGTAAAAAAAGGGGTGTCAAAAGAGACACAGATAAAGGCAGGGCAAAAGGCGAAAAAAGCAGGGTTCGAACTTTCCGAATATGTCATGCCGGGACTTGGAGGCGCAGGTTTATCAAGGGAACATGCGATGGAGACAGCCGACGCGTTAAACAGGATAAATCCGGATTTTATAAGGCTCCGGACTCTTGCAATTCCTGCAAGCATAGGACTCTATGACGAATACAAGGCAGGCCGTTTTGAAAAATGCACCGACCTGATGATGGCAAAAGAGATACTTCTTTTTATTGAAAATTTAAACGGTATAACAAGCATGATCAAAAGCGATCATATCTTAAATCTCTTTGAGGATGTTGAAGGAAAATTTCCTCAGGATAAGGAAAAAATAACTGGTGTTCTGCGTTCGTTTCTCGATATGCCGCGGGAGCGGCAGATAAAATACCAGATAGGGAGACGGCTTGGAATATTTTCACGGCTTTCCGACATGAAAGATCCAAAAAGGCTTGAAAGCGCTGAAAATATGTGTATAAGGCTTGGAATAACTCCTGATAATGTCGATAAAACAGTTGATGAACTGATGCAAAGGTTTGTATAAAGAA
>JAUPLM010000129.1 GCA_030836965.1 Thermodesulfobacteriota bacterium
ATTCTTATTTCCGCTTTTACGGGAGGGATGGGGAAGGGAGCAGCATTTTTCACGGTATCAACGGCATTCCGATCCAGCAGGCTGAAACCTGAACTTTCAACCACTCTCACATTATTGACGCTTCCATCTTCGCAGACTATGAATGCTATCCTGACCTGGCCGCACCAGCCCATCTTTCGCGCCATGCCAGGATATGTAATGCCGCCGGTTATCCTGTCCCTGATATAAGCAAAATGCTCCTTAAGATATGCCGCTCCGGAAGTTTCAGGCGTCGTGCCCGTACCGGCATTGCCGGAAAGTCCGGCTCTCTCCCGGAATGTCCCGGCCGCATTCCGTGACGCCTCTATAGCCGGCGGTGCGCCTGTAAAACCCATCGTCCGGGGTAAAGATGCTGCACCCGCTTCTCCCTGAGTGGACAGCGTGTCTGTGGCATCAGCAGTCAGGGACGGAGAGCCGGAACCTTCCTCTTCCTTTACCGGGACTTCAGAGGATGCCGGCAATTTATCAGCTTCCTGATCCGGCAGATTATACCTCTCGGGGACCTCTTTCGGTCGTATAGCCGTGGCGCGTTCAGGCGCTTTTATCATTGCCTGCGCCTGATACAATGAAGACTGCGCAACCGCGGCAGGCGGGTTATTGCCTGAAAGAGCGAAGTCAATCACGATGAGCTTGTTCTGCGAAACGGCAGGAACCTGTAACGCGGCTACGATCAGAAAGATCGCTCCGTGAATGACGATGGACCACTGGAAACCTTTGGCTTGCAATGTCATTTTTTCATTTCCGTTTGAAGACTCAATTTCCTGAAACCGCTGTTCTTGACCACGTCCATGACATCGATGAAAACCTGCAGGGTGATATCCCGGTCAGCACTTACCAGCACAGGTGTTTCCGGGCTGAAGGCACGGATTTCATCGCCCAGTTTAACCAGAGGCACAGGTTTCGCATTCAAATAAAGCACGCTCTGATGATCGATCTCAATGGATATCGACTTAACTGTCCCTGGCTGATGCGTTGTAACTTTTGGCAGCTCAAGAGGGATGGCGCCCCTTGCAATGAACGTTGAGGTTGTCAGGACAATCGTTAAGAGCACCAGCATGATATCTATAAAAGGGATGACGTTGATGTAATCAAACTCTTTCTCTTCCATTTCTAATCTCCCATTCGAAGATGAGTACTTTTGCCTTTCTTACCAGAAAGTTGTAAAGCGTTATGGACGGAATGGCGACAAGAAGCCCGACAGCCGTTGCTTTCATCGCGAGGGCGAGCCCCACCATGATCTTCCCGGTGTCCATAAAACCTTCACGCCCCATGGTGTAAAAGGTGAGCATGATCCCGAGAACCGTCCCGAGAAGACCGATGTACGGGGCATTGCTCGCGATGGTTGCCAGAATATGAAGCTTTCCGGTTACCGCCAGCTCCAGAGCCTTTCTGTCGGTGAAAGCGTCGGCGGAGTGCCTGCTGTAATAAAGACGCCTCTCGATAGCGACGGCCACCGCGATGACACTCATGATCACCAGGAGGCCTATAATTCCGTAATCAACAATAAACTTCAGCGATTCCATAGTTTTTCTTCCTTTTGTTTCATTTTAAAATGCGACTTTGGCGGGTTGCCGCCTTTCAATTAAAACTTGTATATCACTGTCAGATAGCCGAAAATACCTACTTCGGGAACTCTCACGCCACTTCGAAAAGGATCGCGCTGATATGACATGTGATTGAAATAGTGCTTATCGAACACATTGTTAACACCGGCAAAAATCGTCCAGTGATCGAGATTGATACCGGCTTTGAAATCGGTTATACCCCAGCCGTCGGTTTTCTCTTCTTCCAGGCTTCGGTCGACACGGTCCTGCCTGCCTGCAAATCTTTCAGTAATCTCCATAAACCATGTATCTACATCGTAACGAATTCCAAATGAACCTGCCAGAGGAGGGATCTCTGCCAGCGGATCGTCCGTGTCAAGATTTTCCCCTCGCGTATAGGAGAGGCTCGATATCGCATAAAGATTCCACGGAAAAGATATCCGGCAGGACAATTCACCGCCCCAGAGTTCAGCATCAATGCTACCGTAGGTGCGGGCTGCAGGCATAGTAGCCAGGCCGGGGCCATCGGGATCGGCAACTTCTTCAACATTTATATAATCATCAATCCTGCTGTAGAATATAGACGTGTTGACATAGAATCCGTTACCGGTAATTTTTATACCGAGATCAGCCTGGTTATTGCGTACCGGATCAAGATCCGGATTACCGATCCAGTTTGTTAAAGTGGGCGCCATAACGGTCGGTGTCTTCTTCATGCCTATGTACAATTCCTGCGGATCAGGCATGCGGCTCACAGATGCCAGTCCCGCGAACAGTTCGATATTTGAGGCAGCCTGCCAGAATAATTGAAGATTGGCGCTCGGTTCAAAAAAACTGTTTTCGCTGTTGAGAGATTCACCCGGATAATAAGGCTGGTAAAGGGAAGCTATGCGGGTACCGGTGAGCGCCGTCGCATCTGACTTGGCGTAATCGAAGCGCAGACCGCCTTTTAATTTTAACTCTGTGGAAAGAGGCCTGGTGTATTCTCCAAACACTCCAAACTGGTTATGATCCACATCCGGAATCATCGGCTGGGGCTGGTAGGCTAGATACATTGTGCTTTTGTTGACGGCATCCCAGTTTCGGTTAAAATAATCAATCCCACCAAGCAGTACGCCTGAACCCAGATTGACGCTTCCGCTCAGATTGGAGCCGATGGTAGTAGTTTCGGCGTCGGTTTGCATCATATAATTCCGTGTAACCATGGCGCTTCGTACCGAGCTTTCACGGAATTCGTCATGCATGAGGTGGTCGACATCAGTCAGGTAGATTTGAAGTTTAACATCATTGATAGACTCAACCGGACTCTTTATGGTTGTTGTCCAGTTGAACCTGCTTGTACGGTCATATTCCGCATCCATTAATAGGGCCGGATACAATACATGATCTGCGTCCTGGTATGATATATCCAATTCGGTTTTTGTCAAAGGCGCAATCCTGTAGCCGCCTTTTATCCAGAACGTGTTGATGTCATATGCCCTTGAATCCAGGTCATTGCTGCGGTAGCGATTTTTACTGTTTGAAGGATAGATATCTGTTATCCGCTTGCCATCGCCGGATCTTGGCGGCAGGGAATACTTGTAGGCATAACCGCCGGATGCTGCGTAAGTATCATCGGCGTATGACCCTGTTGCGGCTGCATGTGTCATGTCATAGGAACCATATGTCAGCACAGCGGAAACGTCTGAGCCGGGTTCAGGTTTTTTACCTATTGCATTTACAAGGCCTCCAAGACTTCCTGAGTAACGCAGGTCATACGGCCCCTTGACAACCTCGATCGATTCAACTTCGGCAAAGTCGAAGTGAAATGTTGGAGGATCCATACGCGAAGGACAGCCGCCATGAACCCGAACTCCATCCATCAGGACGTTTATGTTATCGCGTTGCTGCCCACGCAGAACTATATCGTTGGCAATTGCGCCCTTTCTGAGACCGGTTATACCCGGAATATTCTGCATCGCTTCACCGATATCGCGGGAAGAGCCTTCTCTCACCTCGCGAATTGTCATATTCTCCTGATTGGATTCGAGTTTGGTCCCCTTGACAACGATTTCATCAAGCAGAATTGAATCGGCGGCATATAAAGGCAGAGATATAATAAAAGACAAAAGAATACAGAGTATTGAAACGTTTTGCAGATAGATGTTGCATCCGGACCCGGTAATATTCCGTGTTATCCTGTTTTTAATCTTGCAATAATATTTTTTCATTTATTCCTCTCTATGATCAATTTATGAATAATTAATCGCAGCTATTAATTAAAATTGTTGATCATTTCCCGGGGATCGCCGCCCGGCGGACATGATGTTGCCGGCATATATTTGATGCGCAAGTCCGGTTTTTCTCCCTGCTTTCTTCTTCCTGCCGCTCTCAGGGCAACAAGGATGGCCAGGATGCCTCCAAAACCGGCGCACTGAAAACAGGAACCGCATCTGCCCGTGCAGCCAAGCGCCGGAAGAATGCCTGCGAAGCCGCTGAACAGAGCGGTGAGGAAAATATGAATTTTGAACCTCATCTCATTCATACCGCGGTCTCCTTTCCGGCTGAACCGCTAAAAGCGTAAGAGGCGGCGGTCCCGACCTGTTCATTAGCGCTTTGTTTTTCGGGACCGTAAACAATGGCATTCTTCGGGCAGGCCTTCATGCATGAGCCGCAGGGGATGCAGGAGAGCTGGTCGATCCCGGCTTCCTTGCCGATATCGATCGCCCAGACGGGGCATACCTCCTTGCAGAGACCGCATCCGGAGCAGCGATCCTTTACAACGCGGAATCTCCTGCCGAACTTTTCACCGAGCCTGTTGGAGATGGCGTCGAGAGCGCCGACGGGACAGAGGAGATTGCAGTAAGCTCTTCCCCCTCTGGCGAGAAAACCCAGGCCGACTAAAAGCCCCAGGTTTATTATTCCTGCGCTGCGAAAAAAGTAGGCCATATCCGCCTGGGAGAATGCTGCGCCCATGAGTCTCGGAACTGTTGCGAAATTACAGTAGGAACAACAGAGGCTTCCCAGACCGAGAGCAGGAAGCAGGAGAAAGGCGGTCAGGTATCCGTACCTTACCGGCGACGCCGGTACGGCGTCGAGGCGCACTTTTAAAGCTTTGGGAATCAGCCGGCTGCCAAGTTCGGAAATTCCGCCCACCGGGCAAAGATGGCTGCACCAGAAGCGGCCCAGGAAGAAAGTGCTGATCACGGCGCCCAGAACAAGAATGACCCCCATATAACTCCTCAGCATCCCTGCTGCAAACTCCAAAGCTCCCTGACCATGGCGCCAGGAAAAAAACATGCGTGGACACCAGCTCCCGCAAAAGCTGCTGTCCTGCGTAAACTGAAACAGAAAAGAAAGGGGCGGCATGAACAGAACGATGCCGAGCATCAGTATCCAGGTTCTTCTTCTGGTAAAAAAGTTCGCTTTAGTGCTGGTGTCCGCCTGCATCTTTTGCCTCCCCCTTTCCTTTGAATATGACCGGAACGCTGAGAACCGGCCGGTTTGTCTTCGTGTCATAAAAAGCAAGATTGTACGCGCCTTTTATATGGGCGTTATTTTTATACTTCTCCGGATCTTTACCGAAGGCTTCGGCGCACCCTTCGGAGCAGAAGAAGTAGTCTTTACCGGCGTAGGAAGCCTTGAGAAACCCGTCCATGCGGGTCATGCGGCATACAGGGTCGAGCAGAGGCGGTTTCATCACAACCCAAAGGGCAATCCTGTCTTTCGGTTTAAGGCCGTAGATCACGTTGCCCCTTAGTTCGGGATTACGGCGTATGCCGAGATCCACAACGGGTCCCGAGAGATATATCTTGTATTCAATGGCGGGCTCGCCTTCGAGCGCAACCCTGGCGTCGCCCCTGTAAGGAGGGATGACGGTTGCTGTGGCAATAAGTGTGTAGTCGTTCTCTCCGCTGCCGAGAAATGAAGGGTGCCTCGCTTCGCCGCCAGAGGCCCGGATCAGGCCGATTGAATGGGCCGAATCGCCCCACCGGTAAGTTGCCGCCAGGTAAGATACGGCAATAACGAGAAGAAAGATAATGATCTTCTTTGTTTTCATGGTGTCTCTCCTAAAATTTGTATTCGACTGTCGCCATCCAGGTCCACGGAGCCCCGGGCCGGTATTTAGCAGCGCCGCCCGAGTCCCTGGTTACTTCGATGGCATGCCGGGTATCGAACAGATTGTTGATGCCGAGAGAAAAGTCCCACCCGTTTACTTCATAACCGGCAAATACGTTCGTGATGAATGAATATCCCTTGTAGGTTTCGGTGTTCGCATTATCCACCTCATATCTGCCCCAGGTGTTCGTTTCCGCTCTGAACCTGAATCCCGAAGGATGCTTGTAGGCGGCAAACAGAGTGTACTGGTGCTCGGGGATGTAAGGGAGCCTGTTACCGTTTCTGCTGTAGTTCATTCCGTTGATCACCTCGTTGAATTCGGCAAAGGTGAAGTCGCTGTAGGTGTATGCCCCGCCGATATGAAGGCCTTCGAGCACCTGTATTTTTGCCGACAGCTCGGCTCCTTTTTTCCTCGTTTCGCCCGCATTGCTGTACGACGACTGATTGCCGGGCAGAATGGTCTGGACAATGTCGTCTTTGACGGTGATATAGAAGAGAGAAAGATCGATACTGTGCCCTTTTCCAGATCTGGCTTTTAAACCGGTTTCATAGTTATAGGTTTTTGAAGGTGTGAGATCCGGATTCAGGTTCAGTTCCGATGTCTGAGGCGTCTGGAAACCGGTCGACAGGTTGCCGTACAGGTTGACCATAGGGGTCAGTTTGTGCACGATGCCGATCCTGGGGCTAACGCGGTCGAAGGTTGCATCTCTGGCAATAGTCGCCCTGTTTACGACGTACCGGGCAGTTGCGTAATTGTACTGAATAAATTGATCCGTGTGGAGATCGAACTCGACCCGGTCGTATCGTACCCCGACATCCACGATCCAGCTGTCCGAAGGAGTCAGGGATTCCTGAGCATAGACTCCCCATTTGCTGATCTTGTCTTTTCCCCGTTCCGCGAAGGAGCCTTTGTTGTCGGATGTCGTAAACAACAATCTTCCGCCGGCGCCGGAAACAAAATCCCGGTAGGTGTATTTGTCGCCGTCGGTTTTATCTATCTGGCCCGCTATGCCCGCAGTGACAAGTCCTTTCATTCCCGCGATCGTATGTTTGAGATCGGCCTGTATGTCCGTCCCGTACACATACGCTCCGCCGTCGTTGATCAGGCCCGTCACCGGGTGATAATGATCCCATTTCTGGAAATAGGCCACCGGTTTCAGTTTCACATCTCCCAGTACCGCTTCCCCTTTAAGACTCGAGTGGAGGATGTCGCTGTACCTGCCCATATGTCTCCATTGTTCGGATGTTAACTGGGTGATATCCTTTTTGTACTGGGCCTCCGTGAGTGTTCCCGGCAACTGCAGGTCCGCCTGTGTCAGCGAGATATTTGCTTCCACTGAGGAATTCCCGGAGAATAAATGCCCGATCTTGAGGCTTCCCTGATCGGTGCTGAAGGTGTTCCATTCCCGCCATGAATCGGTCAACCGCCTGCTCCCGGAAGCGGAAATGTAGGTATCTCCGAAATGCGTCCCGTATACTCCGTTATAGGATTCCGTATCATAGCTTCCATATCCGATTTTAGCGTTTTTTGTTTCTTCAAAGAGATTCTTTGTGATGATATTCACTACGCCGCCCGCCGCGTTTGCCCCGTAGAGGGTCGAGTTCGGGCCTTTGACGACATCGATCCTCTCCACCATTTCGGAATCGACAAAATCGAGCCGGGACATGCCGTCCGGGTCTGTGATCGGGACTCCATCGAGGAGGATCATGATCTCCCGCACCCCGTACCTCGCCTTCAGACCCGCTCCCCGGATTATCAGGCGGGTATCGTACCCTCCGTTCTTGGATTCCGACTGTACGCCCGGAAGCCCGGTAAGAGCCTCCTTCAGACTGAACATTCTCGTGTCTTTTATATCCTCTTTGGTAACCACGCTGACCGCTGCGGGGATCTCTTCTGTGGTCCGTTCTGTTCTCGTGGCAGTAACAACCACTTCGTCAAGTTCCATCCGCTTTTCCTTTGCCTGTTCCGACTGTGCAGGCGCGCAAAAGAAAAGCAGCATGACGGCAATAATTGTGATCAATCGTATTTTCATGAATAGCAACCTCCAGATCTGATCCGGCAACTGTTCAGGAGGATTCTATGTTTTTTTATAAGAGTCGGTCGGAGGAAACAGGGTAAGTCTGATCGGAAAACGGCACATGGCGGGGCGCCGCCGGATAACCGGCTTCGTCTCACGGTGCCGATGAGAGAAATTTTTTCTATATTAAAAGGGCGCCCTGTTTGAGGGGATTCCCTTTTTATTCTTATTTGATCAGCTTCGCCTGTCCGGCGCTGAATGATTTGGAAAAAGACCGAGCCCCCTGAATTCAATTACCGGTTATCGATGAAGAACCTTTTTTCCCGGCCGTCGTCAATTTTAACGTAAAGCCTGCCGTCCCTTATCTTCGTAACGGTACCTTTATTCAAAGGGTGGTTGCAGTCGCATCGACCGCCCCTGGTTCTGGAGATGGTATTGCAGCACATCATGGGACAACCGCAGACGTAAACCGTTTCGCCGATTTTGAGCTTACCGAGATCGGCTTTTTGGTTCACGCTCCGGCCTGCGCTGCAACCCAGCAGCAGAATTAGAGCGATCAGAATGTTTAACCCTTTCTTCATAGTACCTTCGATCCTTTTCCGGAACGGCATTTGATCCATGACTTTTCGCAGGCTGAAATACTTCAGCCTGCGCGGTCGGGAGGTTTCCCGCCAATGACTACAAAAAGTCCTGCCCCGGATTGCAGGGCGGGGCTCGCCCGCGTAAGGGGTTATAGTATAAGGATGAGTTTGGGAAGATTACTGCGGGTCCGGGGTCTGACTGAACTGTAAAGAGCCGGATGTCGTCGGCAGCGTTTACAGGTTTGAAAAAAAGAAACGGGTGGTGATCCGCTTGTGTTTGGATTGAGCAGGGGTGTGAATGACATGCGCAGCAGTGGTGGTAGCTTCCCAGGAAAAAGGAAAGGAAAAGAAAAAAACTCATAAAGACGGCCAGTTGTTTTCTAAATACCACTGTATTAATCTCCAGATAGAAGAATTTTGAATTAATATGAGCAATAAAAATGCCAATATCCGCAGAAATTTGATTATATTGTATATTGCAAGTGATAACGACCTGTTATCCTGACATAGGAAATATATGACGAAATATTAATATTCTCAGATGCCCTCAATATTTTGTGGAGCTTTCATATGTTGAGGATAATTTTTACCGGTTGAAGTGGAATTGTGGCAGGGCCGGAAAAGCCGCTGATTATTGACAGCATGCATTCCATTTGACAACTCAGCGGGTATTCGGTAGTTCTGTCAATGTTTAATAAATCACGAAACAAATACAGCCCGTTCTTGTTTCAACCGGCGCCTTTGATCATGACAGAGGAGCAATAGATGTACAATCCATCAAAGACAAATCAGGAACTGACCGAAGAAATATCCTGCCTGAAACAAACAATCAGAGAATTGAAAAAAGCGGAAGCGAAGCATAACCGGGAGAGCAGGGATAAATTAAGCCTGATCACCGGGAACATGGCGGATTGTGTCTCCCTGGTGGACGCGAGCGGGACGTATCAATATATAACGCCGTCATATGGTAAAGTGCTCGGATACAGTTCGAAGGATATGATCGGTATCTCCGGATTCAGTTTTATCCATCCGGATGATCTGGAAAGGGTACTGAAGCTTTACAGGGATGGTATTAAGCAAAATTTGAACGAATTCCGTTATGAGACGAGGTTCCGCCACAGGAGTGGCCACTATGTGCCAATGGAGGTCAGGACGAGTTCTTTAAGGGATGCAAAAGGGAAAATTATCGGAGGTGTTGTCGGCGCACGGGATATAACGGAAAAGCTGCAAATAGACGAAGAGCGCAGGCGGGCGGAAGATGCTCTTGCAGATAGCGAACACCGCCGCCGCAATCTTGCCGACACCCTCTCGAACGCCATGGTTTATAAACTGGCAGCCGAGCCTGACGGCGGCAGGCGCTTCATCTATGTCAGCCGCGCGGTGGAGCGGCTGAACGAAGCCACGGAAGAGGAGGTTCTGGCCGACGCCGGGGTAATCTACAGGCAGGTGTTGCCTGAATACCGCCGGATAGTCAGTGATCGGGAGGAGGAGGCTCTTAAGAACCTGACTACCATGCAGGTCGAGGTCCAGAGCCGCCTGCCGAGCGGTTGTTTGCGCTGGTTTGAATATACCTCCACCCCGCATCTTCAGGCCGATGGGCTCCTTGTCTGGAACGGAGTTGAGGTGGACATCACCGACCGCAAGCGGGCTGAGGAGGCCCTGCGGGAGAGTGAGAAGAGATTAAACCTGATCACGGAAAATATGGTGGACTGTGTCGCTCTGCTGGATACGAGCGGCACATATCAATTCGTAACACCGTCTTACAGGGAGGTGCTTGGATATAGCCCTGAAGAGCTGGTCGGTATTTCCGGTTTCAGTTTTCTCCATCCGGATGATCTTGAATATGTAATGAAGCTCTACATGGATGGTATGGAGCAGGGTTTGTGCGAAATACGATATGAAACGAGTCTACGCCACAAAAATGGACACTATGTGCCGCTGGAGGTCAGAGCCCGTTCCCTGAAGGATGCAAACGGGAAAATTACCGGGGTAGTCCTTGCCGCCCGCGACATAACGGAGCGGAAGCTGACCGAGGAGGAACTGGATAAGTACCGGAAGCAGCTTGAGAAGATGGTTAAGGAACGGACAGCGGAACTGGAAAACAAGAACATAACTCTTCAGGAACTCAATACTACGCTCAAGGTTCTCCTGGCGCAGCGGGAAGATGATAAGAAGGATATGGAGGAGAGGTTCGTGTTGAATGTCCGGAATCTGGTTCTCCCCTATGTGGAAAGGATGAAAACAGGACCTCTCGACATTAATCAGCGCCCCTATCTTGAAATTATTGAAACTCATCTCAATGAAATAGCCACACCCCTGTTGAAAAACATGAGGCAATTCAAACTTACTCCCAGAGAAATCAAAGTGGCCGCACTCGTAAAGCAGGGCAGGTCGACAAAAGAGATTGCAGAAATATTAAGAATATCAACCGGATCAATAGATATTCATAGAAAGCATATTAGAGAAAAACTGGGCTTGAAAGATAGAAAGGCAAACCTTCAGGCTTATATTGAAAATCTTGAGCAATAGGTAGTTTATCCCCCCATTATCCACCAGAACATATACAATTGACATTCCTGCCAACTCGTCTATTAACACTGTTACCTTTTATTATATATAATGGAGACCGCAATAGCATAATAATAAATATGTTGTCGGGATGTTGTTTGGATAATCTGAAAGTTGCCGGCATTACCGGCACAAGAGAGGCCCATGAATATAGAAGTGCCGGAAACCATCAGGCAGCAGGCCAACCGGTGTCGAAACAACTTCTCATGCCTTGCTTCCGGGGATCGTAGCGGTCAGTCAAAATGCAAAGTACATTATTCCGGAGGCAGGAATGTGCTCGTCCTCGCCGTCTCTGAAGGAGATCTTTCGTGTCCATATTGCATATCTTTCGGAGAGCGAAAGCTATGTACCTGCCCGGTTAATTATCATCTTCATATTACGGCGCCTTACAAACCCAGCTGATATCCTGTATAGCCTCCTTTGCACGTTTTTTCAAAACCCCGTCTCATACCCGATATATCCTAATTTCTGCCATATATATCAACAATAACAGGATATTTCATGTCTTTGGTTTGACATCTCATGCGCTGCTTGTTATAAAAACTAAAACAGCAGGAACAAATTACAGACGGATATGGGTATCAAATGGGCTTTTCTTTGGCAGGCTTTCTTAAGAAAAACAGGGCGACCATCATAACACAGTGGGTGGATCAGCTCAGAGTCGAGGTAAGCCCTCAGTATGCCGAGCGGCCCCGGAAAGAGCTTATGACCACCGTATCGCAGGCTTACGA
>JAUPLM010000130.1 GCA_030836965.1 Thermodesulfobacteriota bacterium
AGATTTTCCGTGAGAGCGTCGTCTGAAAATTTCTGGAGATAATAACGGACAGTGTTTTCATCGGTCTCTCTGTCAAAACCGAATCCGACAAGACCGGTGTATCGTTCTACGAAATCGTGTGTGTGTTTCACCATTATGTTTCCCCCAATCCGGATAAGCTGAAGATATAAATGTCAACTGATCTCACACAAAGACACTAAGATGCACAAAGTGAAAGTAAATGGTGAACAGTGAATAGCGAAAAGCCGAACTTAGTACACCTCACTTTTCTTTTTGATATTCGATGTCCGATATTCGATATTCGTTTTCACTCGAGCCCTCAATATTTTTTGAGTTGACTTTATATCCTGCTTATTATGTATTCCGGCTGATTTATATAGTGGAAAGAGTGGAAACGGTCAATAGAAGTTTGGTGTAAAATACCGGAGGATATTCTTTTGAAAATCGATTATTTTACAATGCCCGGTAATGTTTCAATCCGATATGGAACCTGGGACTGCGGGGCCGGAACAAAAAAAGGCTCCGTTATTCTGCTTGGCGGCAGAAAAGAGTTCATGGAAAAATATGCGGAGACAATAGATGAATTGAACCAGAGGCAACTGGATGTTTACAGCATGGACTGGAGGGGGCAGGGACTTTCAACCCGTATTCTTGCAAACAGGCACAAGGGGCATATAAACGACTACGGCGAATATCTTGAGGATTTGAATTATTTTGTAAACAATATCGTAAGGCCGGCTGCAATTCCTCCGATTATAATTCTTGCCCATTCGATGGGCGGGCACATAGCGCTTCGTTTTCTGCACGATTTTCCTGATGCAGCCGGTAAAGCTGTTCTGACATCCCCCATGATCGATATTATAGTTCCCCCGTTTCCGAAATGGCTTGTAAAACTGATGGTCCGTTTTGCGTCAAAGACGGGCTGCGGCACCGCATATTCTGCCGGTTCAAAAGACTATCAGCCCCGAAAGATAAAGTTTGAGGGTAATATTCTTACATCCGATCCCGTCCGGTTTATGGATGAGCACAGGGCGATTGCCGAAAACCCTGAGCTTGCCCTGGGCGGCGTGACATACGGATGGCTTGCGGCGACATTTAAATCTATAGACGTTTTGTATTGCGCGGAGTATGCTGGGAGAATAAATACGCCGGTATTGATCGTCAGCGCGGGCAGGGACAGAATAGTATCTGAAGATGCCCAGAGATCCATATGTTCATTAATGAAAAAAGGCAGCTTTGTAAGCATTCCCGATTCATACCACGAAATCCTGAAAGAAAGAGATCCTGTCAGACAAGCATTCTGGAAGGCGTTTGATGCCTTCGTTAATGGATAGGCGAAAGGCGAGAGGCGTAAGGGGTAAAAACCGGATATCGGACTTCGGACTTCGAATATCGAAACAGTGAAAAGTCGTTAGTGAATAGTAGAAAAGGGTTATGCAGCATCATCTCCCCCTATCGCCTCACGCCTCACGACTTATGCCTAATGCCTATTTTTTTATATAATCGCAAAGCCAGCCGGGTTTATCCGTCATTATGACATTGGCGCCGAGGGATAGCGCCTTATCGGCCTGTTCAGAAGTATTGCACGAATATGTCAGTACGGAATGACCGCCTGTTTTCGCCTTATCCATGAAACTGCCGGAAAGGTTGCCTATAGGGAGACAGAGCCCGTTTACGTAAGAAGGATAAGATGCCTGGTTCAGAAAAGCTCCTGAAAGGTTAAAAACATATTTATATGCCTGAGCTTTGTTATAGGCAAATTCGAGCAGTTTCGGGTTGAAACAGAGAATATAAACGCTGCCCGCATATTTATGCGGCACCTTCTTTTTTATAATCTCCAATACCTTAAGTGTCAGAATTCTGGATGTTTCCGACAGAGAATATTCCTCATCGGTTTTGATTTCAACAAAGAGGCGGGTCCTTCTGCAGTAGAGATCGATGGTTTTCTCGAATGTCAGAATCCGCTCATTCGAAAATTTTTTGGAGAACCAGCTTCCCCAGTCCGAATCGGAAAGTTCGTTAAAGAAACAGGATTCTATTTTTCTGCGTGATCCTGTGATCCGCGACAAAGTTTTATCGTGGTGAATAACCGGGATTCCTTCACGGGTAGTTCTGACATCGAATTCAATGCCGTCTACAGGATATTCCAGTGCGGCATCAAAAGCCGAACGTGTATTTTCGGGCGCTTCGGTGTTGGCTCCCCTGTGCGCGACTATCAATGGTCTTTTACTTCCGGTTGTGGATTTCTTCATTTTCGCTCCTTTACCGCTCCTGTCAAAAGAGGAGTTGGGCATATTGGGGTCCGTTTAAGGCGGACTGGGTTCCCGCTTTCGCGGGAATGACGAAAAAGGGAAAATCCTTACTATAATTGCTCTTTTTACGGATATAGTGTGACTATATCATGTAACTTCCTGCTTGTCACTATTCTTAAGATCAACATCGCCCGAAAGATTAATGTGAAGTGGTCTTTTGCTGTCCTGCGCAG
>JAUPLM010000131.1 GCA_030836965.1 Thermodesulfobacteriota bacterium
ACGGAATCCCTTTCAAGGGTCTTTTCAATATATCCTGAGCCGTCCGCAAATTTTACGGTATCGGATGCCGGCATGCCCAGGATGCAGGCGCCGTTCAGAACGGCTTCCCGTACGCATTCCTCAATGTTTGAAAGAGTTACAAAGGGGCGGACTCCATCGTGTATCACTACCGTGCTTTTTTTTTCATTCACGGCCGTAAGTCCGTTATAAACCGAATCCTGACGTCTTAAACCGCCTGCAACAGGGGTGACTTTTTTTTTCATGCCGGCCGGATTGATTATTTTCTCAACGCAGAACGCGATGTCGCCGGGGGGAAGAACCAGAATAATTTCATCGATTAAAAAGCACTCGTCAAATGCTTTAAGTGTAATCGAGAGTAAAGGAGTCCCTTCAAGCTCAAGATACTGCTTGGGGATCGTACAGTTCATTCTGATGCCTTTTCCTGCGGCAACTATAACTGCATAAACCATCATTATTACCTGAGGTATTTAAGTTCCTTCGGAAGGGGAATGCCTTTTCCCATTGTATCTTCACCGTAATTGACGCCTGCAAGAATCTCTATGTCTTTCAGAGCGCGCGTATCGCCTTCAAAAGTAACCTTCTCTATTTTCTCTTTTTGGATCTTGCCTCCCGCCCATTGTATATCAAGCACATTGCTTGCATCAAACCTGTCCGCGCCTATGCACAGTTCGACCTGACCTCCGAAGTGCTGGACGATTTTGGCGACAAGAAGACTCGGCCTGCTGTGAAAACCGAGAGATACGGGAATTCCAACCGTGACCGACGAGCGTTCTATATTTTCATTCAGTATCTCTTTAGCGAGATTTTTTCCGTTTGATAAAAAGTGGCATACATAATAGAGGCAGTAGTTTATCGTGCGGTCCAGAAGGATATTAGGATCAACAATCAGTGAAAGCCTCTCCTGGGTTTTTTTGTAAATGCTCTTGTATCCGGCATCATGCAGATGCCTTTCGTAAAAATGAAGGAGCCTGCCGATTACCTGGAGAAGATGAAAGACCACTGAAAAAAAGCCGCGGAGCTGCTTTAATTTCCTGTTTCCGAACTCGTACCCCCCGTGTATGACATAGGTATCGAAAGAAGACTGGAGGTTGTGAACCAGCATTTCAAAACGCCTTATCTCAACCTCGTTTATCCTTCCCGGTACTATCGCTCTTATTTCTTCAATATCATACGGTTCGTCAAAACCGTATTGGTCGAAACTGGCTGCGATATCAAGGAATTCACTTGCTATTTTTACTATATTCTCCTTCTGCTGATCGCTGTTTTCATCGTCAATATCATAAACGAGTTTCTCACCGGTGGATACGCTTGGAAAATCGGCGGGGCTGAACTTTTTCTTTGGAATCGGAATTCCGAGACGGTCCGCCTCTCTGATTATTTCGGGCGCCATCTTTAACATGGTTTCGGTAAAGAAATCGAGGGTGGCCTTCCCTTCATCCCTGAAGTTTCCGATATAAGGCAGGTCATAGAAATCAAGCCGGTTCAGAATATGCGTCTGGGAATAACAGCCGAGGCTTAAGTGTCTCGCGGCAGCCGAGAGTTCTCTGTAATAATACCAGTTCTTGCTGTTTTTTGCGCCGTGAAGATCAAGGAAATCCTCCAGAAGCTGAGAAGAAGAAGTAAAAGCTGAAAAGAACTTTTTGACAAGCAGGCGTTTAGGATCTTCCAGGCTTAAAAGGGAAGTACAGCATTTAAGATAATCGTAGGAGAATATCCCGACCTTTTCCGCAAAAGAGCCGTCCACAGTATTTTCCCTTAATTGCATAGCTGTCGAAAATATCCTTCATAAAATAATCAGGACGCGGATTTCCGCTGCGTCTGAAATACGAATTTATATATTATTTACGGCCGGAGCAACCCGTAAGCCGAATTCTGTTTCCGTCGCAGGTTACCCCGAAACGGACGACGACCATTCATCTAAGGATGCAGATTGCCCTGCACCTCAAGCGACCTACCCGGGAGCTCGGACGGGCAGCCCTCAAACACTCCCCTATTTGGTCTTGCACCGGGTGGGGTTTACAAAGCTTCCCCGGTCACCCGGAGAACTGGTGCGCTCTTACCGCACCTTTTCACCCTTACCCTGCATAAAGCAGGGCGGTATACTTTCTGTTGCACTTTCCTTCGCGTTGCCGCGACTCCACGTTATGGAGCACCCTGCCCTGCGGTGTTCGGACTTTCCTCAGGATCGGGATCCGGTCCTGCGGTCGTCTGGATTGCTCCTGCCGTACTTAATAACCGACTATCTTCCTAGAATGAGACTTTGTTCCAGGCTGGCAGGGGGAATCGGTTTCGCCTTTTGCAGGAATAATATACGAACTTCGTCACGGCATCAGATCCGCTCCCATTAGACCTGAACAGCCCCGGTGGATATATGCCCACGAAACCGTTATTTCATCTCTGCCTGTATCTTTTGTTGACAATCAGGGGGCGTTGTTATGGTTCTGAAAAATTTCCTGCGAAACGGCGAAACCGAATCCCCCTGCCGGCCCTTTGATCTATATACTTCCCGCAGCCCTGCTCTTCATGGCATGGGACTTTCCTTCCCCCAGTAAATTATTCTCTGGCAGTGAGGACAAAACTTTATGCTGTCAAACCTCTGAAGCTCATTATACATCTGAGGCGGAATATTCATATTGCATCCGC
>JAUPLM010000132.1 GCA_030836965.1 Thermodesulfobacteriota bacterium
GATTGAACCATCTTCTCATCATGCCTCCGCGGCGCATACCGCTGACAGGGGCGAAGTTTCTGTATACTTCAAATATTTTTATATCATCGGGCAATGAAACAACGCGCCACTGAACCTCTTTTGCCCCGGAAATCTCTTTTAAATCCAAGCCGGATTCATAGGTTTTACCGACATGGTCGGGATGATTATGGGCAACAATTGTTCCCTCGGCATCCGTGACAAGAATATAGGCTATATCCGGCTGCATCGCGGTTTCGCTTAAAAGCCTCTGAAGATGAAAGCTTCCCATGAAGTTTCCGGACATGCCTGTTCTTGTGCCTGCTTCGAAAGACCTGATGAGGGCGGCGCCCTTTTCAAGAAGTAGACGTGTATTTTGAATACTATTCCGGTTAATGCTCTGCATCGTCATGAATGCAAAAATAGGAAACAGCACAATGACAGCGCCTATAAACACCCAGGGAGGAACTCCAGCCCAGAATCTGCTGTTGATTATTTTTTTTAACATATCCCTATTTGTTATACCTTCATAAAAGTCAAAAAGCGCCTTTTAATTTGGCGGGAAAGGGCTTCCACTCTCCCGCCGCTTGAAGTAAATTCAAGCGGTTCCACTCTCACCCCAGGCCGGGGCTTAATCGCCCTCGGCCTGTTGATGGACTTTTTACAAGTCCATCATTACAACTCAGCAAATATAGTGCCATAAGAATTATAATCTATATTATATTGAAATATTTGATAATAATTGGATATGTTCCGGATAGGCAATCATGCGTTTGCATACTTTATATCCATTTTTCAAAATTATTATTCAAACCGGATACTTAATATCCATAATTCCTGAGCTTATATCAAGAATTATTTCAATTAATGCTACAACTGGTGGGGAACATACTGAAGATGGATCACATAGTTTATGGCAATAGAAAAAAGGCAGGCGACAACGGGTGTTAAAAACCACCCCGTCAGGATATGATAGAGGGTTCTGCGGTTGATGGTATCGACGCCTTTAAGAAGCCCGACCCCCAGCACTCCTCCTATGATCGCCTGAGAGGTTGATACCGGCACGCCGACCACGGTAAAAAAATGTACAGTCACGCCGAGAGCAAGGACAACTATGAGCGCTGAAAAAGGATCAAGCTTCACAAGTTTCTTCCCTACCGTCTCCATGACCGGCCTGCTGTAAGTAAGAATACCGAGAGCTATGCTTAATCCTCCGATCAGGGCAGCATTAAACACGCTTATCAGTCCTGCGCCGACAAAAACGGCGGTAACATTGGCGACATTATTTGCGCCAAGCGCGTATGCCCCGTAGGCTCCGGCAATGATCATCCCCGTCCGTATGACCAGATCGGATTCGAAAATATTAAGTCTGAGCCTGTTATAAAAATAGGCCAGGACCTTGTACAGGAGAATCGAAACCAGAGCAGCAAGAACAGGCGTCCCGAACCAGCATGCCGCTACCTTACCCATTCCGGCATAGTTAAACTGCCCGTTCAATATGCCTATGCCGATGATCGAACCTACAACCGACTGGGACGTTGAAACCGGCAGGCCGAACACCGTCATTATCGTTACCGTAATCGCGGCAGCCACGGAAGATACCACGGCATCTTCTATTCCAAAACTGGTCAGTCCTCTGAGCGTCTCTATTCCCGGACTTCCTGATATCACAGCTCCAAAAATAACAAATACCGACGCTATAAGAGCGGCTGTCCAGAATTTAACCATTCTGGAAGAGACGGCAGCTCCGAAAACATTGGCTGCGTGGTTAGCCCCAAGGGACCAGCCCATGAATATTCCGCCAAGGAGAGGAAGCATTAAACACGCCTCTTGAGACTGATAATATTGATCAGCTTTGATACGCTTTCGGCAGAGTCGGAAATATTTCCGATTTTTTCAATAAGCTCCTTGAGCTGAAGTTTTTTAAAGGGATCTATGTCGGAATCGAAGATTATGGCCGTAATCCTTCTTTCAATATTATCACAGTGACTTTCGTTTGTGTCTATACTGCCAAGCAGCGCCCTGATTCCGGCAGTGTTGGTAAAAAGGGCGATGGACTGCTTTATAAGAAGCTCGCAGCATTCCATGCTTATATTGACGAGGTCTTTAATTTCCGCGGCAATAAAAGCCGGAACGGCAAGCCTCTGGGCCTGAATCATGTAAAGAATATCCTTGAAAAGACGGGGGATGGTGTCTATTTCGGTGAGAAGCTCCATGATATCGCCGCGCGAATCCGGGATAAGCGTCTTGCCGTACATTATGTTGTTTATCTCGTCGCTGATATCAGTCGTTTTGTTTTCATATTTATGCGTCTGTTTGATATAAAAATCAAAACTCTCACAGCTTGTATCGGACAGAATGCAGGAGTTTATCGCTTTGGAAAAGCTCTCCTGGCTCAGTTTGAAAGTATCAAGATACTCATAGAGCAGCAACTCTACCTGACGTTCTTTTTTAAAAACAAAATTCAGCATGCAGGCCACCCTGACAACATTATAATGTGAAGAGATTTTTTAAATCGCAGATACGTTTCCACCAAACATCCATAAATTACAGTTACTATTAAATTAAATGGATATGTGTGGCAATACGATAAAATAAACCGGAAGTTATTATGATTTTTTCTTCTTAATCATTATCTGTTTCCCAACCATTATTTTTTATGGTATTCATCCGGAATATCAAGATGAGAAATTTCGCGGGTCCTGATAATAATCTTAAACGACAGAAATATAATTTTCTAAATGAACAAACTTGAAACTCAGGTATTAATAATCGGCGGAGGGATAACCGGTACAGGCATCGCCAGAGATCTATCTCTTCGCGGCATCCCGTGCATAGTAGTCGAAAAAAAAGACATCAACGCCGGAGCGTCCGGAAGCAATCACGGCCTGCTGCACAGCGGAGCCCGTTATGTGCTTCATGATGCCGGAACCGCACCGGAAGGCATGGAAGAAAGCCGGATATTAAAACAGGTTGCCCCGCAGTGTATTGAAGATACCGGCGGACTTTTTGTGGCCGTAAAAGGTGATGATGAATCATATATAGCCGATTTTCCGTCTTTGTGCGCAGCCGCCGGAATCACTGTAAACCCTGTCGATATCCTTGATGCTCTCGAAACCGAGCCCGCTCTGAGCGGAAATATAATCGCGGCCTATGAAACAACAGATGCCGCAGTCGATCCGTTCAGGCTTTCGCTGGA
>JAUPLM010000133.1 GCA_030836965.1 Thermodesulfobacteriota bacterium
AGTAGCGCCGAATTCGGTTCCTTTTTTCTGTATGTAATCACCTGTTTCATCAAGCAGTTCGGAAGGGAAGGGGCCTTCACCGACTCTTGTAGTATAAGCCTTGACAATCCCGACTATGCCTGTAATTTCTTTCGGCCCCGTGCCTGAACCGCAGCAGGCATTACCGGCAACCGTGTTGGATGATGTCACGTACGGATAAGTCCCATGGTCTATATCGAGATGGGTTCCCTGGGCTCCTTCGAAAAGTACATGTTTTCCTTTCCGCATGGCAGTGTGGATAAAAACAGAAATGTTTGCGATATAGGGAGCAAGGCGTCCGGAGTAGGAAGAGTATTCCTTTATTATATTTTCCGCATCGAGAGCTTCGCAGGAAAGATATTTTTCCAGTATGAAATTCTTTTCCGGAAGGACGGAGAGCAGTCTTTCCCGGAAAACTTCAGGGTCGACAAGTTCGGCAAAACGTATTCCTCTTCTTGATACCTTGTCATCGTAGCAGGGGCCGATCCCGCGCCCGGTTGTTCCTATCTTGTTTTTTCCCTTCAAGCTTTCGGATGCCACGTCAATATTCTTATGGTAAGGCATTATGACATGAGCTTTTTCACATATCATGAGATTGCCCGGATCAACCCGCACCCCTTTTTCTTTTAGATAATCTATCTCATCAAGAAGCACTTTAGGGTCCACGACAACACCGTTTCCTATTATGCAGATTTTTTTCTGCAGAATGCCGGAAGGTACCAGGTGGCTGATAAATTTTTCCCCTTTTACGACCATTGTATGGCCGGCATTGTTTCCACCCTGAAACCGAACCACAATATCGGCATATTCGGCAAGCAGATCGACTATTTTACCTTTCCCCTCATCTCCCCATTGAGTACCGACAATTACGATATTTGCCACGGAATTCACTCCTTTCTTAAGCCTGATCGTGCTTCGTTAATTCAATGCGCAAAACTGAAAAACCGTTATTCTACCCCTTCCATTATTTTCTATCCGCGTTTCTTTTTAAAAAACTCCTGAATCAGACTCCTGCATTCTTCTTCACAAATACCTGATATTAATCTGGTTTTATGATTCAGCCGTTTGTCTTCCGTAAAGTTATAGAGGGAACCTGCCGCTCCTCCTTTGGGATCATATGCCCCAAAGACTATCTTTTTTATTCTTGAATTTATTACTGCACCCATGCACATGATACATGGTTCAATCGTTACATAAAGTATTGTTTCCAATAGCCTGTAATTCTTTATTATAATACCGGCTTTTCTCAAAACAAGAATTTCCGCGTGTGCTGAAGGGTCGCAAAGAGATATTGTCCTGTTATGCGCAGATGCAATAACTTCCCCATTTTCAGCAACTAGTATTGCACCTATAGGAACTTCGCCATTTTGTCCAGCCTTTTTTGCCTCGCCTATGGCCAGCTTCATATATTCTTCATGAGATTTCTTATTCATTTTTTCCGTTGTTAAGTGTTAAGTTAGCGTCTAAGCACATCTCTTCTTTTGACTCTCATTCATTTTTTTACGTTGACAATATCATGACTATATTTTATTAACAGCCCAAATTTCAAATCAATTCAATTTGCGCCCGTAGCTCAGTTGGATAGAGTGCCGGACTACGAATCCGTAGGCCGCAGGTTCGAATCCTGCCGGGCGCGCCAGTTAGTAAAAAAGGGCTGCTCCCAGCCCTTTTTTTTACTACATATAAAGCACTGATGTTTCTTGCAAAGATTCCGTATGTGTTATATTGGTTACCGTAAATAGACTTAAAGTATTTCAGCTCATTATTTAATTGAGAAAGTGAAGCCATCTTTTATGAAAACAGCTCTGATAACCGGAATAACAGGTCAGGATGGAGCATACCTTGCGGAATTGCTTCTTAAAAAGGGATATACCGTTCACGGGATAAAACGGAGAGCCTCCTCGTTCAATACCGGAAGGGTTGACCATTTATACAGGGATCCTCATGAAGAGGACGTGAGGTTTTTCATGCATTACGGAGACATGACCGATTCGGCCAATCTTATCCGTATCGTCCAGGAAGTCCAACCTGACGAAATATACAATCTCGCAGCCCAGAGCCATGTCCAGGTATCGTTTGAAACTCCTGAATATACAGCTAATACTGATGCTATCGGCGCTCTGAGAGTTCTCGAGGCGATAAGAATTCTCGGCCTTGAAAAGAAAACCCGTTTCTATCAGGCTTCATCGAGTGAGTTGTACGGGAAAGTTCAGGAGGTACCCCAGACCGAACGAACACCTTTTTATCCCCGCTCGCCTTATGCCTGCGCCAAGCTCTACGCATACTGGTGTACAGTGAACTACCGGGAAGCATACGGCATGTTTGCTTGTAACGGTATTCTCTTCAATCATGAGTCGCCGCTTCGGGGTGAAACCTTTGTCTCCCGCAAGATAACCCGGGCGGCGGCACGTATAGCTCTCGGCCTTGAAAATAAACTCTTTCTGGGAAATCTGAACGCTCTCAGGGACTGGGGCGATGCAAGAGACTTTGTGAGGGCGCAGTGGCTCATTTTACAGCAGAAGAAGCCGGATGATTATGTGATTGCCACCGGAGTGCAGCATTCCGTGAAGGAGCTTTGCGAATATGCGTTCAGGGTGGCAGGAATAGAGATCGAATGGAAAGGAAGCGGTGTAAAGGAAAAAGGGATTGTAGCCGGCTTCGATCCGGAAAAAATTTCGGTAAAAACCGGCACAAATCTTACGGGAAACAGACTGAAAAAAGGGCAGCCGGTTGTATTAATCGATTCAAGGTATTTCAGGCCTACGGAGGTGGATACTTTATTGGGCGACCCTTCCAGAGCAAAGAAAAAACTGGGATGGACCCCTGAAATTTCCTTTGAAGCGATGGTGGAAGAGATGGTTGTCAGTGATATTGAAGAAGCTACGCGTGAAGCCATCTGCAGAAGAAACGGCTTTATTACTCCTGCTTCCTTTGAAGCGAATATGTGATATGGAAAACAAAGTGACAAAAGGATTCGAGGGTTCAAGGGGTCTAGGGTTCAAGTAACCGCAAACCATAGACCATAAACCAGAAACCAGAGACCATAAATCGGATATCTGAATGATGAATAAAAATTCGAAAATCTTTGTTGCCGGCCATAAAGGACTGGTCGGTTCCGCATTGGTCAGGCGGCTTGAAAAAGAAGGATGTTTGGATCTGATTTTGCGCAGCCATGCACAGCTTGACCTTGAAAGACAGGCTGAAGTCGAAACTTTTTTCGAAAAAGAACGCCCTGAATATGTTTTCCTGGCGGCGGCAAAAGTCGGCGGTATTCATGCCAACAGCACATTTCCGGCTGAGTTTGTGTATAATAATATCGCCATTCAGACAAACATAATCCATTCGGCCTGGAAAACGGGAGTAAAAAGGCTTCTCTTCCTCGGATCATCCTGTATATATCCCAGGGAGTGTCCACAGCCTATGAAGGAGGAGCATCTTTTAACCGGCCCTCTTGAAGCCACGAATGAGCCTTATGCCATTGCAAAGATTGCCGGCATAAAGATGTGCGAGGCATACAACCGGGAGTACGGAACAAGCTTTCTTGCCGCGATGCCGACAAATCTTTACGGTCCGAACGACAACTTCGATCTGGAAAACAGCCATGTACTTCCGGCTCTCATCCGCAAATTCCATCTTGCCGTACTGGCTGCGGAAGGAAAGCATGACGAAATTAAAAAAGACGAGCGGATATACGGTTCCATACCCGGAAATGACCCTGTCATTCCGGCCTCGGTAACCATCTGGGGTTCGGGCAAGCCGTTTCGTGAATTTCTTCATGTCGACGACCTTGCCGATGCTTGCGTGTTTCTGATGAATCTTGAAGAAAGAGCATTTGCCCCGCTGGTTGCTGCGGGCAGAACGCCCCTCATTAATATAGGTTTCGGAAAAGATATAACCATAAAGGATCTTGCTGAGCTTGTTCGTAAAATCGTCGGTTTCAGGGGAGAGATGCGTTTTGACTCATCGAAGCCGGACGGAACACCAAAGAAACTATTAGATGTTTCAAGAATGAAAGCTCTTGGATGGCAACCGGCAACTTCTCTTGCCGATGGAATACGGAGTACCTTCGAATTTTATTTGAAAAGGTATGAAGAGTTATAACTTTTTAATATTAATAAAAAGACCCGGGAAATAAAAATATGAAAGGCATAATTCTTGCCGGCGGATCGGGCACGCGACTCTACCCGGTTACAAACACTGTTTCTAAACAGCTTCTTCCTGTCTTCGACAAGCCTATGATCTATTACCCCATGTCGATACTGATGCTTGCAGGAATCAGGGAAATACTTATAATCTCTACGCCCCGCGATCTCCCTTTATATAAAGAGCTTTTTGGTAACGGTTCACAACTGGGTTTAAATCTTTCTTATGCGGAACAGCCTGATCCCGGCGGCCTGGCCCAGGCCTTTATCATCGGAGAATCTTTTATAGGTCACGACAACGTATGCCTTATTCTCGGAGACAATATCTTCTACGGGTATGGCCTTTCCGGAATACTTGAGAAAGCGGTCAAGCTGAATGACGGCGCTCTTGTATTCGGATATTTCGTGAAAGATCCCGGGAGGTACGGGGTCATCTCTTTTGATGATGACGGAAATGTTTTGGACATAGAGGAGAAACCCCTTAAACCGAAATCGAATTACGCGGTGGCCGGCTTGTATTTTTATGATAATGCCGTGCCGGATATTGCAAAAAGCCTGAAGCCGTCCGCCCGCGGAGAGCTGGAGATAACCGATCTCAACAAAGAATACCTGAAACTGGGCAAACTGAAGGTGGAATTGCTGGGCCGGGGTATAGCGTGGCTTGATACCGGCACCCACGAAAGTCTTCTGGAAGCATGTAATTTCATCGCGACAATTGAACACCGCCAGGGTTTGAAGATCGCATGTCTCGAAGAGATAGCCTTTAACAGGGGTTATATTACGGAAGAACAGCTGATCAAACTTGCGCAGGCGTTTAAAATGAATCATTACGGCGAATATTTAATCGATCTGATCTCGCGGAAAAGATAAAATGCCTTTTATTGTAAAAACTCTTTCGATTCCTGATGTTATTCTGATTGAACCGAAGATTTTTCAGGATAACCGCGGCTGCTTTTTCGAAATATTCAGGGAATCGGAGTTCAATAATGCAAATTTACCGGTCCGTTTTCCTCAGTGCAATTTTTCTTTTTCAAAAAAAAACGTGATTCGGGGCCTTCATTATCAGAAACATCCGAAAACCCAGGGCAAGATCATCACGGTGCTCAAAGGCCGCATATGGGATGTCGCCGTCGATATACGCAGAAACTCTCCCACATATTTGAAATGGTTATCCCTCGAACTTGATGATGCAAACCGCTTTATGCTTTATATTCCGCCCGGTTTTGCTCACGGATTTCTGGCCTTGTCGGAAGATGTTCATCTTATCTACAAATGCACAAATGAATATGATTCAAAACTGGACGCGGGTATACGCTGGAATGATCCTGATATAGGCATCGTATGGCCTGTTAAAAATCCGATTTTATCCGATAGAGACGTGGATCTTCCATTTATTAATGAAACAGAGTTATTATAATGATCTGGCTTATCGGAAAGAGAGGGATGCTGGGAAGAGAGGTTGAAGCTCTCCTTGACCGTCAAAAAAGAGACTATATCGCCACCGGTGCGGAAGTCGATATAACAGACATCAAACAATTGAAAGAATTCGCTGCGGATAAACCGGTATCCTGGATAATAAATTGCGCAGCCTACACCGCCGTTGACAAGGCGGAAGATGAACCGGAAGAAGCCTTTAAAATTAATGCGGATGGCCCTTCGAATATCTCAAAGACGGCTGCATATAAAAATGCAAGGTTGATACATATTTCGACCGATTATGTTTTCGACGGCACAAAAAAAGGAGCATATCTCGAAACCGATCTTCCGAATCCGATAAATATATATGGTAAAAGCAAATTAAAAGGTGAACAGTATATCGCCGAAAACCTGAAAGCGCATTTCATAATCAGAACGGCATGGCTCTACGGGAAAAACGGAAACAACTTTGTCCTGACTATGCTTAAACAGTTCAGAGAGAAACCGGAAGTCAGGGTCGTTACCGACCAGTGGGGCAGCCCGACCTGTGCGTCTGATCTTGCGGAGGCTATCATAAGAATTATTGATCTCAATTCCGGAACCTTCGGGCTTTACCATTTTGCAAATGAGGGAGAAATCAACTGGTATCAATTTGCGACTGAGATATATAATCTTGCAAGGATAGAGGGTTTGACGGGCAGATCCGTCCGGCTTCTGCCGGTAACAACAGATCAATATCCCACGAAAGCAAAGAGGCCGGTTAACTCCTGTCTGTCAAAGGAGAAAATATCGCGGGATTTCAATATAAAGGTTAAACCCTGGAAGGAATCATTAGCCAGCTTCATATCGGCTTTAAAAATCGATTGAAATCAGAGAGAGATTTATTCTTTTTTACTTGCTTTCAAATACGGCTGAACCGTTCCAGCCGTCAGGGGGAGGGGATAGTTTTAATTTTTCAATTCTTTTCAGATAGAGACCGGACGGACCGTCAGAAGGGTTAATTGCAAGCGATTTTTCAAGTAGTTTTTCAGCTGTATCCCATTGTCTGTTCCTGTACGCGTAAAGCCCTTCATGAAATATATTCAGTGAATCGATGAGCTTTGTATCGACTTTTCCGGCATAACCTGCAACCTCAAATATAGTGACAAAATTCTCTTTTCCTTTTACCCTGACAATGTCAAGTTCTCTCAGGAGAAATTTGCCTTTCAAGGCGGGTATGGCGGATTCTCCGGCAATGATATTCGTGCCGTAAACCTTGTTCAAGCTTTCGAGCCGTGATGCCAGATTTACCGCGTCTCCTATGATTGTATAATCCATGAATTCATGGCTTCCGAGATTCCCTATGGTTACTACTCCTGTATTGAGGCCGATTCCTATATTCAACCTGTCCACACCTTTTATCTCCGAAAGTCTCAGATTTTTAAGCGCGATGAGCATTTCAAGCGATGCTTCCGCTGCCTTGATTGAATGGTCCGGGAAATAAACCGGGGCTCCGAAAAAGGCCATTATCGCATCGCCCATCAGCTTATCAAGTGTTCCTCCGTATTTGAAAACAACCGGGATCATTGCATCGAAGTAAGTGTTAAGCAGACGGCTTGTATCGTTTGCCCCAAGCTCTTCGGAGAGAGTTGTAAAACCTCTCAAATCCGAAAAGAGAATCGACACCTCCTGCGTGTGCCCCTTGAGAGTAGCCTCAATATCGCCTTTAATAAGATTATCCACAACGCCGGGTGAAACATAACGTCCGAATAGTCCGGTTACAAATGCGGTTTTCTTTTTGTCGAAGTGCTTCTGAACCATTATACCGGCAACAAACTGGAGGATAGTAATTCCGATGAAAGGAGAGATATCTATCCAGACGAGCCTTCTTAAAAACATGAGATGGGAAAATAAAATTACCAGGGCGATACTTACACAAAAAAGAATAACTTCTCCCGCAAAGCCTATTGCGGGGATATAAAAAACCAGGCCCGCAAGACCAGCGATTACGGTCAGAAGCAGAATTCTGTTTTCAGGCATCTTTTTTATGAATTCACCGCTCAGTATGGTTTCTATGGCATACGCGTGACATGATATTCCCGGGTCTTTTCCGCCAAGAGTGTCTTCAACCACGGATCCGAACTTTTCTTCATATTCACTGGCAGGGCTGTAGAATCTTGTAAAGGGAGTGCTGAAGAAATCCTTCTGGGTTACGAGGCTGCTTCCTATAATTATGATCTTGCCTTTTACTTTGTCAGGTGAAAAACGATTCATAACCGCATCTGCGTACGACATCCGTTCGAAGGAAGTATAGTCACCTTTGTAGTTGATTAAGAGTTCCGGATAGGGGAGGCGAAGTCGCTTTCCGGCTTCTGAACCCATTTCGAAAAAATCCCTGCCGGAAAAATCAAGGGAGAAATCCAGGTTTAAATAAGACCTGACAATCTCCAGGGAGAAGGAAGGGGATAATTGGAGATTTCCGTCCGGAAGCGGTTTCGCGTCTAAAAAACGGATTTTCCGGAGGATTTCATCCTCGTCAAGAGGAACGTCGATGAATCCGTCACCTATCATGCCGTCCCTGAAAATTTGAATGGGCAGTATTTCGCCCGCAGGAGAAGCCGAAACCCTCGCAAGAACAACGTTGTTGTTTTCGCTGATTGCCGCTGCAAGCGATGCATCGGATTCAGGATTAAGGTCAGGGGATGAAAGAACCAGGTCGAGACCTATTATTTCAGCGCCGGCCCTGGTGAGATTGTAAATAGCTTGAGCGATCTGATCTCTCGACCATGTCTCCTTGTGTCTTTTTAGTTCAACGGCGCTCTTTTCATCCATCAGGACAAGAAGTATTTTGCCGGAGACCTTTTCCTTTCCGCGCCATTTTACGTGAAGGTCATAAATATAGTTGTCGCTTCTTTTTAAAAAGCCGTATTTATAAGAAAAACAGACACCGGATATTAAAACGGCCGTTATAAGAATCGAAAATATTATCTGAATGCGGTGAAGACGTTTAGCGGATATCATTGGATACTTTTGCCAGATACCTCGGTATGTTTCCCTCTATTCCTCCGATCGGACTTGACACTATTACGATAACCCTGCAATTCTTGAGTATGCGGCTTGAAACATCTTCCTTTTTAAGTTCCTGAGTGTCTGCAACGCTTATGAGAAGATTTGTGTTCATTAATCCCTGTGCCTGCCTTACATCTTTTACGATATAATTTTTCCGTTTTGCCCTCTTTTCAGGCTCTCCGGCGACAGCTTCACCGTTTGTGATTATGAATCCCGCTCTTTCAAGTATACTTTCTACGGATTCTTTTTGAGATATCAGACCTTCTTTTGGCTCATCCGAAACAACATATTTTGCCATACCCCTTTGAATCAGGGCTGATTCATCCGTCATCCCCGGTTCATAAACTACTTCACCGGTTTCACTCAGTATTTTAGGGAAAACAGCAGGCTTTACGCGTCCTTCTTTCGGAAGATCCCTTGCATCCAGTACAAGCCACGGTTTTTCTTCATCTTCAATAACAGATTCGGCGGAGGGTTTCGGCAGGTTCATCCAGTCAAAGGGCACCGTTTTCAAACCTGTTATCAGCATTGAAGTCAGCCCTTCGACTCCGGTCAGCGGCGCTATTAACGTGACTTTGTAATAAGGCTGCTTCTCATTTTTTATGAGTTCCGTTTTATGCACCCTGTACCGGACAAGAGCTTTCAGTTCGATGACTACGCGGTCTTTTCCGAGTGTTTCAAGTGTGCGCCGGTCATCAAGGCGGACTCCTGCGGCAACCTTGAGAATGTTCCCGGCTGCTATAACATGGGCTGCCCTGAGCGCGATTGCATCAGAATCTTTATTAAGATGAAGATAGCCTCTTCCAACACCGTAAATAAGTCCGTTATCCCAATCAATACTTCCATTTGGATATGTTTCAATAAAAGGTGAGAACCTTTCATCTTCGATGCTCGATGAAAAAGCAGGAAGGAAAAGGATAATAAGGATAACGCATGCGATGGTTTTCCACTTGAATTTCTTCTCCGATGTGAAATTTGAGTCTGGTTTCATGATCTCTCCTCCCGGATGGAAAATATGGAGTTTCATATCAGTCTATTATCATATTATTATGCTGCACTTCAATTCTTTTAGTAAGTTATAGATTATTTCATGTGTTTTTCTACTCCTCAAGTGGGTCCTGAAATGAGTCACGTTTAACTGAGCTCGGTATACCGGAGAATATATCATTTGTTTGGATAATAAATGTGAATTTTGATACATATATCCTGAGACTTTTTACTCTTGATAATATAGGTATATGAGTGTAAAAATAACAACTAAATCCCGTAAAAAAATTATATCATAATGAACTGAGCCTGAATGAATGCAATAAAACTCTATTTCGGAATTTTACTTATAAGTATCATATCGTTGTCCGGTTGCGGAGGGGCAGCCGTATCTGAGAAGGCGGGCCCAAAAGCAATGACCGGTAATAATGAGGCAATTCCTGTTTATGAGGGGTACATAGGTGAAAACTCCGATTCAGTCAAATCGCGGAAAAAACTGGGTGTCTGGTATTTGAAAACAGGACGCCTGAATGAGGCTGTTTCTGAGTTTGAAAATACCCTGAAAAACGAACCCGGAGAGCCTTTTGCGACCTATTATCTCGGTCTTGCTTATTTGAACAAGGAGAATTATGAAAAAACAATTAAGATATGGGAAGGTTACAGAAACAAGAACAATCCTCTAATTGAGGAAGAAATAAGGCGTCAGCTTACATTGCTGAGAATCGTCCATAGTCGACAATATGCCGCAAAAGCTCTTGTTGAAGAGAAGAAGCTGATGGCCGTCAGGCCGGATGCCAATACGATTGCAGTCTGCTATTATCAGGATCTTTCACACGACAAGAGCCTGCGGGCTTTTCAGAAAGGACTTACGGCAATGGTGATTTCAGATCTGGCAAAGATCAAATCGATCAAAGTGGTTGAAAGAGTCAGACTGCAGGCTTTACTGGAAGAGATGAAGCTCGGACAGACAGGCATAGTTGATCCGAAGACGGCTCCGAGAGTAGGAAGGCTTCTCGGCGCCCGGAATGTAATATTCGGAAATCTGGCTTTAGGAAGTATAAAAGCCACGACAACTCTGGCCTCTGCCGATCAGGGAACCATTAAAGGCAGCGTGACCGCATCTGTTGATACGGAGAGATTTTTTGAGCTTCCTGCGTTTATCATAAGGGATATAGCGGGAATTATGAAAATAGAACTCACGGATGAAGAGAAAAAGGGAATCGGTGTGCCGCATACAAAAGTTTACAAGGCTTTGGTATATTTCGGTAATGCTCTTGATGCCCTTGATAAGGGAAGATGGAAAGAAGCAAATGATTATTTAGGCATGGCACTTCAGGAAGATCCTATGTTTGATCTTGCCCGAAACGCTGCCGGTATGTGCCCGGGCGCTGATTCTCCGGACATCGGCGCTGTTTTAAACATGTCTTCATCTAAGCTTTCATCCCGTATCGAAAGATCTGTGAGCACTGCGGTCGGCATACAGAATGTGAGTGATAAACCATTTACAGAATATCTGCCGGATGGATATACGGTGCCGGATGTTTTAGGGATAGATATAGGCGGGACAGGGATCAACCCTATAGGCAGTGAGACAGTGGTTCCGACGGAGACAGAAGTGCCGGTTTATCCGGTATATCCGCAGGGCGGGCCCACTTACCCGTAATAATCGAATACTTTTTTTCCTGGTTAACTTAATGCATGAGGATACCCGGCTGATGATTTGCAGCGGGGTATGAAAATAAGAATAAAAAGTAACAGGGTGCATGTATCGGAGGTGGTTTATATGATAAATATTAAGAATATTTTATTCGGATTTATGATAACTGGTTTTATATTTTTGATAGGTTGCGGAGGGATGGCTGAATTGACCAAGGCTGAACTTAAA
>JAUPLM010000009.1 GCA_030836965.1 Thermodesulfobacteriota bacterium
AATCTTTTTCCCAAAAATCTCAAATCCGTTCGCATATGACTTTTTACGAGTGTGTCAGCAATGATGAATTCGTAAAAAGTCTCAAATTGTCACTCTCATGAACGCTCGGATTTTTATGAAGCCGCCAGCATTGATATGGCTATATCCGCTACCCGTCCGGAAGCTCCCGGCCCGCCGAGAAGATTCCTTATGCCGATAAGCTCATTTCTCATTGATTCAATTTTTTCTGAATCGCCGATAATACTTAAAACTTCATCTGCGATCTTACCGGGTGTCGCTTCATTTTGAATCAGTTCAGGGACTATCTCCCTTCCCGCTATAAGATTTACAAGGCAGATATTCGGAACCTTTATCATTGCTCTGCCGAGCCGGTAGCTCACGGGTGAAACCTTGTATATGATAACCATCGGAACTCCGGCAATGGCGGCCTCCAGCGTAACCGTCCCCGAGGCAGCCACGACCAGAGAGCACATTTTTAATATCTTATCCGCTCCGCCTGAAACAATTTCATAATCGTAAGCGCCGTGTTGCCCGATTATTTTTTCGACATATTCCCGCTCCACAGTCGGGGCAAGGGATACCGCTATTTTTATCCTGTTCATTTTTTTTACAATTAATGAAGCCGCTTCGAGCATTACCGGAAGATGCCGTAAGACCTCACCGTCGCGTGAACCGGGGAGCAGGCCGACTACCACTGCGGCATCTTCCTTTTCGTTCAATTTAACCGGTGACAAACCGCCGTCAAGAAGAGGATGCCCCACATAAGATACGGGAACGCCATGTTTTTTAAAAAACTCCTTCTCGAAGGGCAGGATAACAGCCAGATGATTTACAAGCTTTTTTATTTTTTTCACCCGCCCCTGTCTCCATGCCCAGACCTGAGGGCTTATGTAATAAAGAACCGGTATGCCGAGCTTTTTCGCATTTGCTGCGATTTTAAGATTGAAATCGGGAAAATCAATCAGTATCAGAAGACCCGGCTTTAAATCTTTAAGAAGCTTTTTTGCGCCGGCCATGCCTTTAATAAGCGAAAAAATCTTTGAAAAAACCTCAGTTATTCCAACCACTGCAAGAGTCGACGCATCCTGAATAATTTCAACGCCGGCATCTTTCAGAGCCTTGCCGCCTATTCCGTGGAAAATGAGATCTTTATTTCTCTCCTTCATGGCCGAAACGAGCTTTGCCCCGTGGATATCGCCCGACGCTTCGCCGGCGATTATCATGACACATTTCCGATTAATAGGCTGGCTCATATAATCATTGGTCTACAAGCTGTTTTTTTGAAGAATCAATCTGATCCATTACGCTCAAGGCCACCTTCAATGCATCACGCCCGACCTGGCCGGTTACTTCCGGGACCTCGCGCCTGCTTACCGCTTTAACAAAAGCCGTAAGTTCATCTTTCAGGGCATCGCTCTTTTCAAAACAGAGCTGTTCTATATCCATGCCGGGTATAACGCTCTCATTAGCGCCGCCTTTTTTACGTACAATGGTTATTTCATGATTTGCAAAATCGACCGATATGTATGCATCCTGCTGGAACAGCCTGATCTTCCGTTCATTTTTTGTTGAAATTCTGCTTGCTGTGACATTAGCGACACAGCCGTTCATAAATTCCAGGCGGGTATTGGCAATATCCGCCCGGTCGGTTATTACCGGAATTCCGGCAGCGTGAATGCTCCTTATTTCCGATTTTACAAAACCGGAGATGATATCTATGTCATGTATCATCAGATCCAGCACCACACTTACATCAGTACCACGCTCCTTGAAAATACTCAAACGGTGCGATTCAATAAACCTTGGATTTTTTACAATATCCTTAAGCGCGAGAATAGCCGGATTGAATCGTTCCAGATGTCCGACCTGAATGATAAGCCCTCTCGTTTCTGAAATGTTTATCAGTTCATCCGCTTCGCCAAGAGTCGTAGTAATAGGCTTTTCAATAAGTACATCTATGTCATTTTCAAGAAAATCCCTGCTCACCTTGTAATGCGCGGGGGTTGGAACAACAACGCTTACGGCATCCACTTTTCCTATCAGATCGCGATAATCGGTGTAAGCATTCGTCCTCACCTTCTTCGATACCGCTTCCGCCTGCACTCTGTCCAGATCGGCTATCCCGGCAAGTTCGACATCATCCATCTGCGAATACTTCTCCGCATGGAATTTGCCCAGGTAGCCGGCGCCCACAACGCCTACACGCAGTTTTTTCATTATTTCACTTCCCCGAAATCGCTACAATGCTTATTCCGAATCTGTCGGCAAGCATGACCATCTCTTCCTTATCGAAGACAACCGCTTTATGAGCCTCAACGGCAAGGAGTTTAACTCCGGATTCATGCATTGAAATTATAGTCTGTGAACCCACGGCAGGCATATCGAACCTGGCATCCTGATTCGGCTTGCAGACTTTGACCATCACCGAATCGCCGTTTCCGAGTTTTCCCCCCCTTCTGATGGTGGCATCCGTACCGTCTATAGCCTCAACGGCAAGAACAGAGCCGCCGCAAACGACAACACACTGACCTATATCAAGACGGCCTATCTCTTTTGCGATATGCCATCCGAGATCTATATCCGTTTTTTCCGCTCTTGTCGGTTTACGCTTGGTCCAGCAGCCTTCTTCCGCCAGAAGATCAGGAAGTAAAAACGTCGAAGATTTTATCATGATGCCTTCCTTCTCAAGCAAACCCGCAAAAGCGCTCAAAAGTCCGTCATCATGTGTGTTTTTCATACGCGCTACAAGTGAAATGACTTTGATATCGGGCCTTATGTCGGAAAACATCCTTGTTTTCCTTATCGCGCCAAGCATCACCGCTTCTTTTATTCCGTTTTTTTTAAAAAAACCGATCAGACGTTTAACCTGCCCGAGATGCATCCATTCTATTGCCTCAACATGCTCTTTGAGTGTCTGTTCGGCTTCATTTATGAAAGCCGCGGCATATACCAAAAAACCGCCTGACCCGGCTTTCCTTGAAAAAATTATGGGGAACTGGCCGCTCCCTGCGATGAGCCCTATCTTTTTTGTCATCAGATTACCGCGTAACTCCACGCTGAGAAGATCTTATAAAATCGATGAATTTTACGACCTCAGGGACCTGCTCTACCTCGGCTCTGACCCTTTCAATAGCCTCATTCATGGTAAGTCCTATTCTGAATATTATTCTGTATGTTTTTTTCAGCAGCGATATTGTTGTAGGCGAAAAACCATGACGTTTGAGGCCGACTGAATTCAGGCCATGCAGTTCCGCCCTGTCTCCCGCCGCAATGACATAAGGAGGAACATCTTTAACAACCGCCGATTTGCCGCCGACAAAAGCATAATCTCCGATTTTGACGAACTGATGCACGGCTACGAGACCGCCTATTGTTGCATGATCCCCTATTGTTATATGTCCGGCCAGAGTAGCATTGTTTGCCATGACAACCTTGCGGCCTACCCTGCAGTCGTGGGCGATATGGGTATAGGCCATCAGAAAATTCTCTTCCCCGACCTCGGTTATGCCTCCGCCGAATCCGGTTCCCCTGTGAATAGTGACAAATTCCCTTATTATTGTTCCGTTACCGATTTTAACATATGTTTTCTCACCCTCGAATTTCAGCGACTGCGGAGGGGCGCCGATTGCGGCATACTGGAATATCCGGCAGTTCTGACCGATTGTTACAAAAGGATCGATTACAACGTGAGGACCTATGACGGTTCCTGCACCTATGAACACATTCTCTCCGATTATGGAATATGCGCCGATATCTACACTTGAATCTATTTCAGCGCCGGAATTAATTATAGCAGTTTCATGAATCATTATTTTCCTCCGAATGTGGCCATAAACTCCGCTTCAGCCACGCACTTGCCTTCAACTGTCGCTATGCCCGACATTTTGACGGCCTTCGACCTCATATTTAAAATTTTTACTTCAAAAATCAGCTGATCTCCCGGAATAACCGGTTTTCTGAATTTAACCTTATCCATTCCCATAAAATAAACCAGTCCGCCGCGCTTCTCCTCCGGCTGGGAAAAGGCAAATAATATTCCCCCTGTTTGAGCCATAGCTTCAATAATAAGAACTCCCGGCATAATGGGAGCGCCGGGGAAATGTCCCGCAAAAAAAGGCTCGTTAATGGTTACATTTTTCAAAGCAGTAATCTTATCTCCCTCAACAAGCTCGACAACTCTGTCAACAAGAATAAACGGATACCGGTGAGGCAGTAATTTCATTATTTCATTTATATCAATTATTTTCCCCATTTTTTTTCTCCATTCGTTCCAGCCTCTTTTCTATTTCAAGCAGCTTCTTTCTGAGATCCGGAAGTTTTGGAATAACATTTTGAACCTTAAGCCACAGTTTATGGGGAATCGCAGGAACACCGGATAGAATTTCCCCGTTCTGAACCGCTTTTGCGACTCCTGACTTACCCACAATAATAACGTTATTCCCTATATTCACATGGTCGGCAACAGCTGCCTGCCCTGATATAATGGTATGCTTCCCGATTGATGAGCTTCCTCCGATGCTTGCCTGGGCTATAAGCAAACTGTCCTCTCCGATGGTAACATTATGTGCGATGTGAACCTGATTATCCGTTTTTACTCCGCGGCATACCCATGTTTTACCGAAAGTAGCCCTGTCGATCGTGTTTCCTGCGCCGATTTCGACATCATCATCTATCCTGACAATACCTGTATGGGGAATTTTGAAATATTTTCCGCCGTCTGAAGAAAAACCAAAACCATCACTCCCGATGACGGTACCGGAGTGGATAATCACTCTGTTTCCTATTGTACATCTATCGAGAACAGAAACATTGGAGTAGATTTTAACATCATCACCTATGACAACACTATTTCCGATCTATGAACACGGATAAATAGTGACCCGGTCGCCGAATACAACATTATCGCCGACCACCGCATTCGGGGCAATCGAAACATCCCTGCCGCATTTAAATCCATTGCCTATAGATGCGGATGGACTGATTCCCGATACCGGAACCGAAGGCGGATAAAACAGGTTCAAAACTTTGGTGAACGCGACTTTGGGATTATTTACCTGTATCAGGTTCTTTGACGATTTACTGAAATCCAGCGGAACTATAACGGCCCCGGCTCCGGTCTCTTCGATCTTTTTCAGAAACCCTGCATCCCCGGCAAATGTTATATCGCATGCTTTCGCATCATCAAAGGAAGCGGCTCCGCATATGACCATTTTCAGATCACCGATAATCCTCCCCCCGACTATGTCTGCTATTTCGGAAAGCGTTGCTTCCATTTTGATTTCCTACTTCTCTTTTCCCGGTTTCTGGGCGGATTTTGCATTATACTGCTGTATCAGTTTATCCGTAATATCCACGGAAGCCGGCGCATAGTAGACACCCGCTTCACGTTTTTCAATTACAAGAAGATATCCTTCTTTTTTTCCTATTTCATCGACTATTGCATCAACCTCTTTCTGGATCCGGACAACGATTTCCGTCTGGAGCTTCTGGAGTTCGGCTCTGTATTTTTTTTCAAGACTCTTGAAATCAAAAATCTTTATCTGGGCTTCCCTCTCCTTTTCTTCACGCATCTCCTTGTTCCCGACCATTGCATCTTTTTCAAGCTTCTTATTCAGCTCTTCTATTTCAGCTCCCTTTTTTTTGAGGTCGGCTTCCATCTTTTCGCCCTGTTTCTTTATCTCGGCCTGACCCGCTTTTCCGGCATTTGAAGCTTCAAGGATTTTCTGAAAATCCACTACGCCTACTTTTGCAACATCCGCTGCATATGCTGAAATACCGAGCAAAAAAAAGAGTATTACACCCGTTGAAACCGCAGTTTTAAAAGATCTCATTATAATATTCCTCCCTTTATGATTATTAGCTTTTGACAACTTGGTAATAAAGCCCGCCCTTTAAAATCAGGGCACAGATTTTCGCGATATCCGCAGATAATTATTTCGCTCTTTATATTTATCCGCCTCCGGCGGACTAAAATCTGCGTTCATCCGCGTCCAAAATGTAAATTTCCATACTATTAAAATACGGTACCCACCGTAAATTCCCACTTACCGCCTTCGCCTTCATCTTTTACAGGATCAAGGATATGTCCATATTCAATGCGCATCGGTCCCATAGGCGAATACCATCTGATACCGCCGCCCACGCTTTCCCTCAAATTCCCAAGATTTATACTTTCATGATTGTCATATACATCTCCCGTATCAAAGAATAACACACCCATGACACCTGCTTCCTTTATCAGGGGAAAAAGGAATTCGAAGTTAAACTGGACAAACTTGTTCCCGCCGATTTCCGTCAGCACTCCTTCGGAATTCAACTTTTTCGGGCTCAAATCCTCCCTTTCGAATCCGCGCAACGAGTTTATTCCCCCAAGATAGAAGCGCTCGTAGGTAGGGAGCTTCCCGTCCGAGTTTTGGCTGACATATCCTGTCTTGGCATGTATTGACCCTACTGTGCCCTTAAACAAGGGAATATACCAGCCTGTTTCCGCAATGTAACGCGTAAAACCGATATCGCCTCCAAGGCCTGCATACTGGACAGATAAAGAGTGCTCAGCCCCTTCCGTAGGATTAAATATCTTATCACGCGAATCATATATTAATGTTGTCATTATACTGCTTGAAATATTCCTCCCAGCCATTTCCTTTATCGTATCCGGGGCATCTATTTCAATGTTGCGTATATCGGCATCCTCAAAAGCATAGTTCACATAAAGCTTTGTAAATTCGTAAACCGGGTACCCGAATCTGACTCCGCCGCCTTTGCTGTCCTTATCATAGGTTTCATAATCATATTCCCAGCTGTATAAATCAAAACCGGCCGA
>JAUPLM010000134.1 GCA_030836965.1 Thermodesulfobacteriota bacterium
ACTGTTTTTCTCTGTAAATTCTTCTGTTGTAAAACCGCCCTCCATAGTGCCGGATTCAATTTTCGCTTCAAAAGCATCCCGGTCTGTTACCATCTTATCAAGGTCGAGATATAGTTTGAAAAGCTTCTCCTTGTGCTTTTCCTCTATTTCAGAAAGCATGGAAAAGAGTCTGGCCGCTTCCGTGTCATCAGTTTTTCCGGACATGACCGAATAATAATTTCCCAGTTCATTTTCCATTCCGTATGCGAGAAGGATTATCTCCTCCGGGGTTTCATCACCTCTTAACAGCATCATGCCCATCTCTGCGGGACTTTCAGAGGTATTGCCTTCCCATGCGTTGATTCCTCCGTTAAGGGTATAAACATCCTTAAATCCTTTACCCGACAGAAGCTGCGCTGCGGCACGGCTGCGCACTCCCGAAGCTCAGTAAGTGATGACAGGCTTTTCGGGATCCAGCTCATTAATCCGATCCGCCAGTTCAGGAAGCGGAATAAGCTTGGAGCCGGGAATCCGCGTTAATTGATTTTCTCCCGGCTGCCTGACATCAAGAAGTGTATAGGTTCCCTCCGTCCGGCCGTTTATATAGCTCCGGGCTTCTTCCGGCTCGATTGACTTAACCGGAGCCGGGGATTTTTTAAAATTCATCATTGCTTAAACCTCCTGCTGAATTACAGGAACGCTCAAATTCCCCGGCCGGTCAGATTGATGTCAGCGGTCGTTTACGGGAAGGTTTTCCAGTATTATATAATTAACCTGAGCAACCGCAACAAGCTTGCCGGCCGCGTCAAAAAGGTCGACTGAAACAGGGCATAGAGTGCGGCCCAATTTTATCAATTTTGCTTTCGCGGTTACATCGCTCAGGCAGGGTGATAAAAACCGTATGTTCATATCGGTTGTGGTCAATTTGATAAAGGGTCCTGTTTTTGTAAATATGGCAAAGCAGGCCGTGCTGTCGGCAATGGTCATCAGTAATCCGCCGTGGAACGATTCAAATACCCCGTCATAACATAATTTCCTTGGTACGACAGTTTCGCAGTACCCGGGGGAAAGTGAAACTATTTTGATTTGCAGCGTATCAAAGATAGGGATCTTTTTTACCCTTGTAAGTATCTGCTCCTTAAGTTCTGATGATAGTTCCATATTATCCATAATCAATCCGGTTCTTTCAAACGTTCGGCCTGCTTTTTATTTATGCTGTCGATATCTTTTTTCATCTGGTCCATGCGTTCGATGTTTTTCTGCCCGCTGAGCTCCTTGATCGTGTCATCCACATTTTCGCGGCTGTCGGTGCCTTCACAGCCGGCAATGACCAGGCAGGTGAAAAGCAGAAAAAGCGGGGTCCAAACTTTGAAGCTTCTTGCTATCCATTCCATGGTATTTCCTTTTCGGAACATTCGAATTAGAAATTTAAGAGTTTCTATCATATATAGTAATACGCTTTTTTACGATTATAAACATATTTTGCGCGGGCATTCAATAGAACTTATTTGATTTTATATGAATATTGGAATAAAGAACCGGTCAGTAAAGATTACGCATATTAATTGTTACTGCTTGCAGGAGAATCAAAATGCCACTGGTCACTGTAACGATGATAAAAGGAAAACCAAAAGGATTCAGGAAGTCAATTTTGGATGCCGTGCATTTTGCGCTGGTAACGGCATTCAAAATTCCGGATCACGATCGAAATCAGCGCATTGTCGAAATCGATGCGGATAATTTCGAATATCCTCCCGGAAAATCAGATAATTTTATCACAATCGAGATGAATATCTTTCCCGGAAGATCAATCGGGGCTAAACGGACATTATATCAGGAAATAGCGGCCCGGCTCAAAATATTGGGCATACAAAGCGATGATATTTTAATTGTGCTTAATGAACCCCTGCTCCATAATTGGGGCATCCGGGGTGGATATCCGGCCAGTGAAGTAGATATCGGATTTAAGCTTGATGTATAAGGAGGCACTATTCATCGCATCCGGAAGACGGGTTATTTCAGCTTGCATCAGATCAGCAGCGACGCGATAAACACGCCGATCATCGTGAATGCAACCGCCAGTTTAACCGCTGTAGCTACTAGCAGTCCAAACCATGTGGCGGCGCCGATTTTGCCGGCGTGAAGCATGTCTTTGCGCGCGATGAACTCACCGATTGCAGCGCCTGCCAGCGGCATGAAGATAAGCCCCCAGAGACCGGTAAATACTCCAGCGATGGTTCCGATGGCTGCGCCGATGACACCATGCCTGCTGGCACCGGCTTTTTTGGCGAAGAATGCCGCGGCGATGTAGTCGACAGCTGTTCCGAAAACCGCCAGGATCGCCATTACAACAACCGTGATCGCTCTGATTTGCTGAAAATCATCAATCCACGCGGCTATCAGCACGCCGCAGAATATCAGCGGGACGCCGGGCAATGCCGGAAGTATAACGCCGGCGAAGCCGGCCAGTATAAGCAGAACGGCTGTGATCCATAAAACAGTAGTCATGTTAACGCACTTTTATTTTTAACCTATTTTTCAATATCCCAAGTTATGCAGGTTCTGCCCATAAAAACTGTTTACCGAAATAGTTTTGTATATAAATCGTCAATAATGACGCATTGAAATTGTGGCGGGACTGTCGAAATGCGGACTTAAAAGAACATAATGGATATTGTTTGTCAATGAATTTTCAGTTAGTTGGATAAAGGGATCGGGTGGTAAGGAATAGGGTTTACATGATGTAAAGGTGTTTTGGCGCAAAAATTAAAATGGCTGAGGGACGAGGATTCGAACCTCGGTTAACGGGGCCAGAACCCGTCGTCCTGCCGCTAGACGATCCCCCAGCAAGATTGTGCCGATTCTAATTAATGGGTAAATGATAGTCAAGATATTTCTGGCAATTATAATGGCAATATCAGCCGCCCTTTTCGTGAGCTTTGAATAGCTACCATTCGGGTCTGGCATGGGTAATGGGCTTTGGCATTCCGCGAGAATGCGATTCAGCCTCCGCCAATCCGCCAAGGCGGACTCCCATGAAATCCGGGCAGCCCCGGTGGATATCAGCCCACGAAGCCGTGATTTCGTCTCTGCCTGTGTCTCTTTGTTGACTATCAGGGGGCGTTGATATGTTTATTTAAAAATTTCTTGCGAAAGGCCAAAGCCCATTACCCATGCCAGACCATTTAATCAGATGTTATGCAAAGCTCCCTTTTCCTCGATGAATGAAACAGCAAGCTTCAATCTGTTGATCGATTTTTCTTTTCCGAGTACATTCATTATTTCAAATACTCCCGGACTTACTGTTTTCCCGGTCAAGGCCAGACGGACGGGCTGCGCAATTTTTCCTAGCTTGAGTCCCGTTACTTCCATCGCTTTTATGAAGACAGTCTCGAGACTTTTTTCATCGAATAATTCCAGTGATTCAAGAGATTCAATCAGCATCTTGAGAATTCCTAAGGAATCTGGTGTAAAAAATTTGGCGGCGGCATCTTTATCATACGAGACTGTATCTTTGAAGTAGAAGGCGGCGCCTTCGGCCATCTCCTTTAAAGTCTTGCTGCGGGCATTTAGTGTTTTTATCACTCCTTCGACCAGGGGTTCATCTTTTATATCAAAACCCAGATTCTTTAAAAACGGCGCGAGATGTTTTGCAATCTTTCCGGGCTGAGACGTTTTTATGTGGTCTGCATTCAGTGCGAGAAGTTTATCGATATCAAAAACCCCTGCGGACCTGCCGATATTTTCAAGGGAGAATTTTTCGATAAGCTCCTCTCTTGTAAAAAACTCCTGGTCGCCGTAAGACCACCCGAGACGAACTATATAATTGATGAAGGCATCCGGCAGATATCCCATATCCCTGTATTCAGTAACGGACATAGCTCCATGCCGTTTGCTCAAACGGGTTTTGTCTCCTCCTAGCACCATCGGAACATGCCCGAATGCAGGAAGCTGAGCGCCGAGAGCGTTATATATCATTATCTGCTTCGGCGTGTTGTTGACGTGATCGTCGCCTCTTATAATGGTATTTATACCCATTGTAATATCGTCTATTACCACGGCCAGGTTATAAGTCGGGGTTCCGTCGCTTCTTCTTATGACAAAATCATCAAGCTCGGTATTCTGGAAAACGATGTTGTTTTTAATTACATCGTGAACTACGGTTGTGCCGGTCAGGGGAGCCTTGATGCGGACAACGGCATTATCCGGATTTTTCAACCCCTTTTCCCTGCACGTCCCGTCATATTTGGGTTTTTTCCCGGTTGCCATGGCAACCTTCCGCATCTCTTCGAGCTTTTCGGGGGAACATGTGCAGTAGTATGCATTTCCTGAATCTATAAGCTTTTGGATGTATTCAATATAAATATCAAATCGTTTTGATTGAAAATAGGGGCCTTCATCCCAGTCAATGCCAAGCCATTCCAGGGCTTCAAATATGGCATCAACCGACGCCTGGGTGGAACGCTCGGTATCCGTATCTTCGATTCTTAATATGAAACGCCCCTTCATGTGGCGCGCGTAAAGCCAGTTGAAAAGAGCGGTTCTGGCGCCGCCGACATGCAGATAACCTGTCGGACTGGGTGGAAAGCGGGTAGTTACTGTATTGTTCATTTTTCACCTTAAGTTTACTACAATGAATATTAGTATTAGCAATAAGTAAAAATAAATGCTATTTTATCATATATCATCTTTTACCGTCAGGTAAAGCTCAGCCTGTTTTTTTCGTCAAAAACAGATTCCGGAATACTGCGAACACCAGGCATTAATAATATCTGTTGTGTTAACGGAAACATACACATGTGTATGAATTTTTTCCAACCGGGCAATACCCGGGTAACATACAAAACAGTTTGGCATAAGTAAACAAATAATAAAAAAAATCGCAAAAATTCTTGACAATCGGGCCCATTTAAATTACTAGAACCGGGACATTTTGCAATATTAGTGATTTATGGTTTTTAATAATTTTATCATCATGTTAGGAGATTACTTATGGCCGTACCAAAGCATAAAACATCTAAGTCAAAACGGGATAAAAGGCGTACCCATCAGAAGGTTGATGCTCTCAATCTGTCTAAATGCGCACAATGCGGAGAAGCTGTTGTTCCGCATAATGCCTGCAAAGCCTGCGGATATTATAAAGGGCGCGAAGTTATTAAAAGCAAAGAGGAATAAATTTTAATGACCTTGCCGGAAGCGGATAAAAAAGGCGGCCTGAAGGGGCTTGATGCCGGATCAATAGAGATGGTTCTGGAAACTGTCGACAGGCTCAGAAAGAGGCTTCTTACGAGGGAGAAAATTCTGGAGTTTGATAAAAAGGAAATTTTCCCTGAAGAGACTATCAGGCATATGCTCAGCCCCGAAATAGGACTGCAGCTCCTCGGAATTCCCGAAGTTTATGGAGGAATGGGAGGGGGCGCGCGGGATATCTGTATTTTAACCCGCGAAATGGCAAAGATTTGTCTCGGGATAACTACCGCCTTTTTTGCTATCCAGCTTGGCGCTGACCCACTGATTGTGGGCGGCACGGAAGAGCAAAAAAAGAAATGGCTTGGCGCAATCGCCGACGGATCATCCCTTGTCGCCTACGCAGTTACAGAGCCTGATGCCGGGAGCAATGTTGCGGCAATAAAGACAAAAGCCGATCCTGTAGTAAATGATGAAGGAAAAATTACAGGGTATATAATAAACGGCGCCAAACAGTTTATCTCTACCGGGGGATACGCCGATTTTATTACACTTTTAGCCGATACGCCGGAAGGCCCCGCTTTTTTTGTTGTCGAAAAAGAGGCAAAGGGCTTTATACGGGGCAGGAGCGAAGAAAAACACGGCATACGCGCTTCAAACACCTCGCCTCTTTCCTTTACGGACGTATTTGTGCCGGTTGAAAACCTGATCGGCGGAGTACCGGGGCAGGGATTAAAACAGGCAAACAAGGTTTTCGGATATACAAGGGTTATGGTTGCGGCAATGGCTCTCGGGGCCGGAGAAGCATCCCTTAACATTCTTATCCCGTATGCCAAAGAAAGGATTCAGTTCGGATCTCCTCTTTCCGAAAAACAGGGTTACACGCATAAACTGGTTGTTTCGGATGCTGTAAGACTTGAAGCTGCCGCGGCATACATCGACGGGATTGCGGAACGGCTTGATTCCGGAGAAGAAGATCTCCAGGTTGAAGGTTCAATAGCAAAACTCTTTGCCTCTG